>DFEM01000060.1 GCA_002369155.1 Lachnospiraceae bacterium UBA3802
AGGTGATTTAAGAGCGTCTGCTCGTGATTGAAAAACTTCAGTCACGGCCAGGCGCTTTTTTATTGCCAAGTAACCGGCGGAGGATGACGATCCGATGCTAAACAAATAATTTTACGAAAGGAATAAAAGACATGGATTTTGAAAATTTCAAAGAAAAATTTATGGAAGACATCAAGGAAAGACTTGAAGATGCCGGAATCGATGCAAAGATTACAACGAATACGGTAAAGAAGCTTAATGAAAGTTATGAAGCAGTGACCATTACTCCGAACGACAGCAACCTGGGAATGAATCTTCCGGTTGAGAAGTTCTTCGAAGCATATGATGACGGCAGACCTTATGATGAAGTAATTGATAAGGCTATGGAAGTAATTGAGAACGGAATCAACGAAAGACCGGATTTCAATATTGATGACCTTACCGATTACAGCAAGATGAAAGAAACACTTGCAATGGAAGTTGTTTCGGCAGAAGCCAATAAGGAAATGCTTGAAACTGTACCTCATAAGATGATGGAGGACATGGCGGTTGTTTATCGCTTTGTATTAAGTTCAGATGAGGACGGAAGAGCATCCGTACTTGTTACAAATCAAATGATTGAAAACATGGGTATTACGGCAGAACAGCTTCACGCAGATGCGATGGAGAATGCTCCTCAGTTAAAACCTGCAGAGATTAAGGGTATGACAGAGGTTCTTGCGGAACTTATGGGCGTTGAGCAGGCTGAAATGATGGGTATGGTGCCGGTTGCTCCGGAAGATGAGCAGATGTTTGTAGCATCCGTTCCCGACAAGGTTCACGGAGCAGGAGTTATTGCTTATCAGGACTTTATGGATCAAGCGGCTGAAAGAGTCGGCGGTGACTTCTTTATTTTACCTTCGAGTATCCATGAAATTTTGCTTGTTCCCGATGATGGGAATGTAAAACTTCAGGATCTTGAAGCAATGGTAAAAGAGGTTAATGCAACGCAGGTAGCTCCACAGGATAAGCTTACGGACAGCGTGTACCATTATGACAGCAAGGAAAAGATCTTCGAGCTCGGAGAAAAGTTCGTTGCTCGACAGGCAGAAAAAGAAGCCGAGAAATCAGCAGAGAAAGATACCGAGAAATCGGATAAGGGTTCTTTGCTTGGTGAACTTAAGGCCAAGAAGGAAGAAGTTAAGAAAGCTCCTAAGAAAGAGCCTGCGAATAAGGGTACAAAGACCAAAGGCGGAGATGCCTTATAATCATGTAACAATCAATTCGGGATAAGAGGTGTTGGCAATGCCGGCACCTTTTTTATTCCCATAAAACTGAAGGGAGAAACAAATATGACATCTAATGAAATACTTGAAACAATGGGCGCAAATGATTCCAGACCGGTTACATCGGTTTTGGGTAAAAGAGAGCCGGTAGCTTATCCGAAGAATTGCAGAACACAATGTTCTTATGGTACTGGAAAGGCTTTTTGCTTTCCTTGTATTGCTCAGATTCTAAGCGAGAGAAAGGCTGTCGGCAAGACTTAAGAAAGTGTGGCTATATGACATTTGACTACTTTTATGAAGAGCAGTCAGAGAGTTATTCGTTTTATCGCATTCCGAAGGTTTTGTTTACGGATGAAATGTTTGCTGACCTTTCAGTTGAAGCAAAGGTTTTGTATGGACTGTTATTGGATCGAATCAGTTTATCCAGGGAAAACGGATGGATTGATGAGAATAAGAGAGTTTATGTGTATTTCAAAATCGAAACCTTAAAGAAAGGACTTCGCTGCGGTAATACAAAGGCTTGTCGCTTATTTAAGGAACTGGAGACTTTCGGGCTGATAGAACGAAAGAACCAAAGACTTTGCAAACCAAGCATTATCTATGTGAAAGATTTTACACGTTTCCCAAATTGGGAACGCCGGACTTCCCAGAATGAGAATACCGGACTTCCTAAGACGGGAACACCGGAGTTCTTAAACCGGGAATCTAATAATACTGAGAATAATGATACTAAGAGGAATGATACTAATCCTATCTTATCCGGGGCGGATGTGGATAAGGATTTGGAAGAACGCGAAATCTATCGAGAGATTCTTTGCGAGAACATGGAGATTGAATTACTTAAGGAACGTAATCCGTATGATAAGGAAACAATTGACGCAATTCTTGATCTGATGCTCGATACGATTTGTTCTAAGCGTAAGAATATCCGTATTGCCGGCGATGATAAGCCGATGCAGGTGGTAAAATCTCAGTTTTTAAAATTGGATTCACATCATATGGAATATGTTCTGGATTGCCTTAGAAACAATACGGCGGAAGTCCGTAACATTAAGCAGTATATGCTTGCAACAATTTATAATTCCCGAATTACCATAGACAGTTATTACCAGCAGATGGTGAATCACGACATGGCAACAGGGAAAATCTAAAAGAAGGAGAGAAAATTAATGAAAACGATTGAAGTAACAATCAAATTAGATCCGATTAACGATGGAGCTGTAATTCATCCCGATAAGATTAGAAAGAAGGAAGAAGGCGCTTTAGTAATCGGAACCAATGGCGATAGCAAGATTATCAGTGAGGACGAGGCGGTGCAGATTATGGATTATCTGTCCGGGGATCTTCAGGGAGAGTGCATGGGTAAGAGTCATTTTCTTGCTGTATTCAATGCCGAAAAGATCTTTAAAATCGGAACTCGTGAGTATTTTGTCGGTTCAGCGATTATCGTAAAGAATACGAAAGACGGAATCGGCATGCTTGCAGATGATGATTTTGAGAAAGCCAAGAAGGAGTTTACCGGCAGGCTTATTAAACTTGTCGGAGACGGACAGGAGTTTTCAGCATACGAACTTGCTTAATCGAAAGGATGTGATGATATGCAGGAAGAAGTTGAAAGCAAAAGTGTAAATCTTGCAGTGAGGACTACTACGGTAACAGCGAGAGTCTTATATCAGGCACTTCGTTCTTATATGCAGGATACAAAGAACATGGTTGCAAACAGCCGGGCAAGGGCACAGACAAGGCAGCAAATGAAGCTTACCAAACAGCAGATTAAGGCTGCCGGAAAGAATACACCGGTTAGAGGTAAGCAGACCGTTAAGCAGCTTATGAGCCAGGGGCAGAACGTGGATTGTACGGATATCAGCAGGGAGGATATCAAAGATTTTAAGCGTGTAGCCAATAAGTACGGACTTGATTTTGCCATTGTGAAGGATAAACAGTCGGAAACACCGATGTACACAGTATTCTTCAAGGCCAGAGACGATAAGGTGCTTGAAAAGGTAATGAACCATTTTGCCATGAAGGAGATCATTCTTGACGGCAAGGAGGAAAAGGTTAAGCCCAGCATTCTTGAGAAACTAAGACATTTCAAAGAGGTGGTTAAGAACACTCCGAGAAAGGATAAGGAGAAACGAAAGGAGCAGGAGCGATGAACACAAAGAAATTAAAGAAGGTTCTGCTTCCGAATATTCCTTTTGTATTGGTCGGTGCGATCGCTACAAACCTTGGCGAAGCATGGAGAATGGCAGTAGGAGATAATGCATCCGAAAAGATACAGAGTCTTTTTATCGATGGTGCTTTTAAAACAGCATTTTCAAATCCTCTGCCGAGTCTTCATCCGGTGGATTT
>DFEM01000127.1 GCA_002369155.1 Lachnospiraceae bacterium UBA3802
TGCGTTTTGACGATACCAACCCGACCAAGGAAAAAATAGAATTCGTCAACTCACAGCTTGAGGATATCAAGTGGCTCGGCGCAGACTGGGAAGACAGACTTTTCTTTGCAAGCGATTATTTTCCCAAGATGTACGAAGGTGCGGTTAAGCTTATCAAAAAAGGCAAAGCTTACGTATCGGACCTTTCCGCTGACGAAATAAGAGAATACAGAGGAACGCTTACGGAGCCCGGAAAAGAAGATCCCGGTGCAAAGAGAAGCATCGAAGAAAACTTACAACTTTTCGAAGATATGAAAAACGGCAAATTTGCAGACGGCGAAAAGGTTTTAAGAGCAAGAATCGACATGGCGTCTCCGAACATGAACATGAGAGACCCCGTTATATACAGAGTCGCACACATGACTCACCACAGAACAGGCGATACTTGGTGCATTTACCCAATGTACGATTTCGCTCATCCCATCGAGGACGCGGAAGAAGGCATCACACATTCCATCTGTACGCTTGAATTTGAAGACCACAGACCTTTATACGACTGGGTTGTAAGGGAACTTGAATACGAAAGACCTCCCAGACAGATAGAGTTCGCAAAGCTTTATTTAAAGAACGTCGTAACGGGTAAAAGATACATTAAGAAACTCGTTGAGGACGGCATCGCAGACGGCTGGGACGATCCGAGACTCGTATCGATATCAGCTCTTCGAAGAAGAGGCTATACACCCGAGTCAATCAAGATGTTCGTAGAGCTCTGCGGCGTATCCAAAGCTCATTCCGTCGCAGACATGGCGATGCTTGAATACTGCATAAGAGAAGATCTTAAATTAAAGAGACCGAGAATGATGGCAATACTCGATCCCGTTAAACTTGTGATAGACAATTACGAGGGAGACGGCGAGATGCTCGAGGCTGCCAACAATCTTGAAAATGAGGAACTCGGCACAAGAATGATTCCTTTCTCCAAAGAACTTTACATCGAGAGAGAAGACTTCATGATTGACCCTCCCAAGAAATATTTCAGATTGTTCCCGGGCAACGAAGTAAGACTCATGAATGCATATTTCGTTAAGTGCGAAAGTTATGAAACGGATGAAAACGGCAACGTGACAGTCGTTCATTGTACATACGATCCCGAGACAAAGTCGGGAAGCGGATTCAACGCAAGAAAAGTCAAGGGTACGATTCACTGGGTAGACGCAAAGAGTGCGGTTCCCGTGGAAGTAAGACTTTTTGAAAACATCGTTGATGAAGAAAAGGGTGTTTACAATGAAGAAGACGGAAGCATCAACGTTAATCCCGATTCAAGAAAAATCGTTACAGCTTATGTCGAGCCGGAGCTTGCAAAAGCAAAAGCATTCGAAAGCTTCCAGTTCGTAAGAAACGGTTTCTATTGTGTGGATTACAAAGATTCAAAAGAAGGCGCACCCGTCTTCAACAGAATCGTCAGCTTAAAGAGCTCCTTCACATTACCAAAGCAATCCTAAGCCTTCTCCTCGAGGAGAAGGTGTCGACGAAGTCGACGGATGAGGTGTCACTCTAAACTGATGAGGTGTCACTCGCAACGGATGAGGCGAATATCCAGGGGAAAAACAAGGGGAGAACAATGGAAATATCAGAAATCAAAAAAATGTGCTTAAACTGCATGCATATGAGCAAGGAAGAAGATTTCTGTCCTGTATGCGGTAAGCCCAAAAAAGGTGTTAAGACATTCGGAAGAGCATTGGAACCCGGTACGATATTAAACGGCAAATTCCTTATCGGAAATATTCTCGGTATGGGAAGTTTCGGAATAACGTACATCGGTTTTGACATGCTGCTTGAATACAAAGTTGCCATCAAGGAATTCTTTCCCGATGAAATGGTTGAAAGAAAAGAAAACGGCGAACTTATAGTTGCCGGCGATACCACAGAAGAAGAATTCCAGGCAGAACTTAAAGCATTCCTTCGTGAATCGAGAATGCTTGCGCAGTTCTCAAAATATCCCGGTGTTGTTTCGATTAAGGAACTTTTCTATGCCAACAATACCGGATACATGGTAATGGAATACCTCGAAGGAGGTACTCTTCGAAGATTTATCGACAACAACGGCGGAAGACTTCCTGTCGAACAGACTCTTTCACTTATGGAGCCCGTTATCAGCTCCATGGAGGAGATTCATAAAGCCGGACTGATTCATCGTGATATTTCGCCCGAGAACATAATGCTTGACGCGGACGGAAGTATCAAGGTGATTGATTTCGGTGCGACAAAGAAGCTTAACAACAGAACCGCTCAGGTCTACTACGGCAAGTTCGGTTATGCACCGCTCGAACAGAGCCTCGGCGAAGGACAGGGACCCTGGACCGACGTTTACGGCATCTGCGCTACAATGTACTGTATGATTACGGGTGACATTCCCGTCGATGCGTTCAGACGAAGCATGAACGAACCGCTTGTGCCCATCACCGATTACGGCATTCCGATGGATCAGAGAATCGCCGATGCCATCATGAAGGGCATGAACATGGCGACAGCCGACAGACAGCAGGATATGGGACAGCTTCGCCGTTCACTTTACGGCCTCAATGCGGAAGAAATATCCAAGAAAAACGAGCCTGTATACTTCCCGACGATCAATACTCAGATGCTTTATGACAAAAAGAATCGTCGTGTATGGTTCGGTCATTATCCGATGAACGAAGTATCAGGACCGAGACTTACCACGGATATTATTTATGCGACATACGATCTTATGGATTCGACGATGATAAAGGGTGCGAAATTCAAGAGATTCAATGTTGCGACAGCCCTTATGAGCAGAGAATACAGAAATGCCAACAGGGCCAAGATAAAAGAAGATTCAAAGAAATACAGATATTTTGAATATACTGAGATTCCATGGGTTATCCTCATGCAAAAGGGCGAGAGAATGATCCTTCAGTCCGAGTACGTCCTTGATTATCAGCTCTTTGACGACAAGGATTACATGGATATGACCGAGCGTGAAATCAGCAAGATCCGTACCGGAATTTTCTGGGAATCAAGCGGAATCAGAGAATGGCTTAACCGTGATTTCTTCTCCGAAGCTTTTTCCAAAGAGGAGCAGGAGAGAATCATCGTAAAAGAAGTAAAGACTCCCATCTCGACATTCTCGGACAAGACGACGTACGATCGAGTATTCCTTCCGAGCGTTGAAGAGATGATAAACGGCTTTGAGATAAGAACGGGACAGGTAAGGGCAAACAATTCGCTTAAGCTCTTCGAGGAACAGGCTCCCTGCTATTTCTCGCAATATGCCGATGCCAAAAAGATTAATGAGAACTTCCCCATGGGCTACGCACTTCGAACCAGAGGAACCATTAATGAATACAACGGAACTTTCACATACGGAGAAAGTTGCGACGGTCAGTCAATCCAGGCAGGAGTTCTTAAAAACTGGAGACTTGATGTGCCGATGGGAATCAGGCCTGTCATTCAGGTAGATGTGACTGACATTTGTGAAGTGTAAGGGGTAAACGTTAAAAATGAGTACTTATGTTTTGAGCGACATTCACGGGCAGTATGATGCCTTTATGCGCATGTTAAAGCAGATTAATTTTTCTGCCGAAGATACACTCTATGTACTCGGGGATGCGATAGATCGAGGACCCGACGGAATAAAGATTTTAAAAACCATCATGAAGATGGATAACGTAAAGATGTTTCTCGGAAACCACGAACTTTTGATGATGGAAGCCTTAAGAAACGTCGAAGAATGCGAAAAGGAAGGCAGAGAGGATACCGAAGAACTGGACCTCTGGCTCGATGAATGCAACGGCGGCAGACAGACTTATGAAGATTTCAAGAAATGCTCTGCCAAGAAAAAAGCGGAAATACTTATCTATCTTGACAATGCAATAGTTGCAAAGAAGGTCAAGGTAGGCAGAAAAACTTATTATCTTTGCCACGCATATGTGGTAAACAAAAGATTCGACAACGAAGTAAAATACAACGAATTAATCTACAAAGACGTGTTCCAGGCAGTTTGGCAGAATATCTACGATGCAAGTTTTGTAAAGAAACTCAACGAAAAAATATTCCCGAACAAAAGATATATTTACGTTCTCGGACACATCTTTACACAGCGCCTCGATCATGTTGATGAGCAGGGAAGAGGTCTTGTTTTAAACGACAAGGAATTTCTCGGCGAATACCATATCATCAATATCGACTGCGGTATGGCGCTTAGAAACAAATCCAGTCGTCTTGCATGCTTGAGACTTGAAGACGAGGCGATTTTCTATGAGGGCATAGAATCAGAAAACTTAAATTAAAGGTAAATTAATGTCAGGCATTAAACAAAAAATCAGTAAGCGCATGCTTGTAAGAACCATACTTCTGGCAGTATTTGACGCAATGGCGATTACACTTTGTACTATTTTCGCCATCTATGTCAGGTATGATTTTTCATTTACCGATATTCCGGATTATTTCTGGAGATCCGCGCTTATTTTCATCCCGATTAACCTCGTGATTACGCTCATAAGCTTTGTTGCTTGGAATCTTTACAAATCGGTATGGAGATATGCATCCGCTACTGAACTTGTCAATATAATATGTGCTATAGGCTGTGCCACGATAGGTCAGGTAATCTGTAAATACATCTTTCGTTTGCGGATTCCGAGGTCATACCCTTTCATCTATCTTGTGGCACTTCTTTTTCTGACTGTGGGAGTAAGATTTTCCTACAGAGCATTGCGTCTTCTTAAAGCAAAAAGACGCCAGATCGCACTCGGAAAAGAACCCACCAGATGCATGGTTATCGGTGCCGGAAACGCAGGCAATGAGATCATCAAAGAGATTACCACCACTCAGTATCTTACGATGAAAGTCTGCTGCATTATCGATGACGGCGAAGGATGCTGGGGCAAGAAACTTCGAGGCGTTCCCATCGTCGGCGGCAGAAACAGTATCATCGAGGCTTGCGAAAATTATGAGATAGATGAAATCATCATCGCAATTCCCTCAGCCAAACCCTCGGAAATAAAAGCAATAGTAGACATTTGCAAAGAAACAAGATGCCGTCTTCGTATCGTACCCGGAATGTATCAGCTTATAAACGGCGAAGTGGATGTCGATGTTTCAAAACTTCGTGACGTTCAGATTGAAGACTTGCTTGGAAGAGATCCCGTTGCGACCAATCTTGATGAAGTAATGGGTTACGTATCCGGCAGAGTCATCATGGTAACGGGCGGTGGCGGTTCGATAGGAAGCGAACTTTGCAGACAGATTGCATCGCATAATCCCAAGCAGCTTATCATCGTTGACATCTATGAAAACAATGCCTATGACATTCAGCAGGAATTAAAAAGAAAAAATCCCGACCTTAATCTCGTCGTGCTTATAGCATCTGTTCGAAATACTTTGAGAATGGATAAAATTTTCGAAGAGTACAGGCCGGATATCGTATATCATGCAGCGGCGCACAAGCACGTTCCCTTAATGGAAGAGAGCCCCAACGAAGCCATCAAGAACAATGTTTTCGGTACATTGAAAGTCGTTAAGGCAGCAGACAAGTGGAAGGTTAAAAAGTTCGTGCTTATCTCGACAGACAAGGCGGTCAATCCCACAAACATCATGGGTGCTAGCAAGCGAATCTGCGAGATGATCGTGCAGACATACAACGAAAAATCAGAGACCGAATTCGTGGCGGTAAGATTCGGTAATGTCCTTGGATCGAACGGTTCGGTAATTCCTCTTTTCAAAAAGCAGATTGAAGACGGCGGCCCTGTGACCGTTACGCATCCCGATATCATAAGATATTTCATGACGATTCCTGAAGCGGTCGCACTTGTACTTCAGGCAGGAGCATACGCAAAGGGTGGCGAAATCTTTGTGCTTGATATGGGAGAGCCCGTCAAAATCCTTGATCTTGCCGAAAACCTCATCAAACTCTCGGGTCTTCGCGTCGGCGAAGATATTGAGATAGTCTTTACGGGACTTCGCCCGGGCGAGAAGCTTTTCGAAGAGATGTTAATGGACGAAGAAGGCCTGACGGAGACCAGAAACAAGAGAATTCACATAGGACACCCCATCAATTTCGATGAGAAGACCTTCATGTCGCAGATAGAAGAATTAAAGACTTTTGTTGAGGGCGAACCCGACATCGAGGAAGTCAAAAAGAAGATCGCCGAGATTGTCCCGACCTACAAGGCCGCCGGCGATGGCGGAGCGAAGTAGTATTCAGTATTTGCTGTGGCGGGCTTGTCTGACGGCGGAAACCGAAAAACTACGGGCCAAAATGAAGAAAAGCTCGAAAGGCGCGTAAAAACAAGAATATGAAAAAAATCTTGATAACAGGTGCCGGTAGTTTTATCGGTACCTCATTTGAAAAGTATATACAGAATCATCCGAAGGCTGCCGAGTATGAGATCAGTGTGATGGATACTATGACAGGAAGAATGGTTCCGGAATTAGGCGAAAAAGAATGGGATTTCACGGGCTATGATGTAGTCTTCCATGTAGCCGGAATTGCACATGCGGATGTAGGCAAGGTATCCGAAGAAGGCAAGGAACTATATAAGAAAGTTAATACCGATTTGGCTGTCGATGTTGCAAAAAAAGCCAAGGCAGCAGGCGTTAAGCAATTCATCTTCATGAGTTCTGCCATCGTTTATGGTGCAAGCTCCCCAATAGGAAAAGAAAAGATTATCAATAAAGACACAAAGCCCGAACCCGAGAACTTCTACGGAGAGAGCAAATTGAACGCCGAGGCAGGCCTGAAGGAACTTGATATCAATCCTTTCAAAGTTGTCATCCTTCGTCCTCCGATGATTTACGGGCCCGGATGCAGGGGCAATTACAATTCGCTAAGGAAGTTTGCACTTAAACTTCCGTTTTTCCCCAAGGTAAAAAATGAACGTTCAATGCTTTATATAGATAATCTTTGCGAATTCATAAGACTTATGATCGATAATGAAGAGAGCGGAACATTCCATCCCGCCAATGCCGAGTTATCCAATACATCCGAGATGGTAAGACTTATAGCAAAGGCACATGATAAAAAGATTGCACTTATAGGCGGCACTTCATGGCTCCTTAAAATCATGAGCCATTTCACAGGCCTGGTTAACAAGGCTTTCGGAAATCTGACATATTCAAATGAATTGACGGAATATAAAGAAAATTACAGGGTTTGTGCTCTTGAGGATAGTATTAAGAAAACTGAAAGATGAATCTCATTGTGCAAAAACACAATAAAAATATAAATTCGTTGTGAAATATTTACAAAGAAATAAACCTTTGGTAACATATACTTAAGGTGTTACCAATACGGTAGGCGGTTGCCCTCTCTCGGAGGGTTCTCACCCTCCAATCCATATGGAAAGGGGGTGATGCGGATGTACATTACATTAGGTGATCTGATTCAACTAATTATAATGCTCATTGCACTTGCAACTCTTGTTTACAAGATAAGCAAGGATATAAAAAAATAACCGCCATGGCCCTGGCAGTTATTTAATACTTTATTAAACAAACTCTAGGGCAACCGTCTCCGGTAGCACCTCTTTAATTTAATTATAGATTTAGCATAAAGAATGTCAAGAGTCAGCGTAATTACCATAAGCTTTAACAGCGAAGCGGTAATAAAGAAAACAATTGAATCGGTTTTAAACCAGACATATACGGATATAGAGTATCTGATAATAGACGGCGCAAGCAAGGATAAGACAGTCGAAATCGCCGAGTCTTACAAAGATGCCTTCGTCCAAAAAGGCATTGATTATAAGATCTTTTCCGAGCCGGACAAAGGAATCTACGATGCCATGAACAAGGGCATAGCGAAGGCTTCGGGCGAGTTTGTGGGACTGATAAACTCAGGTGACTGGTATGAACCTCAAATGATTGAGACGGCCGTTAAAGCATATGAAGAAAAGCCTTACGATATCTTCTATGCGGATATTAATCTTATCAAGGAAAACGGCACGGTAATCGTTAAGAAGAGTAAGTATGACAAGCTTCCGACATCGCGCCACTGGAACCATCCGACGATGGTGGTAAGGAAAGAATATTACGAAAAAATCGGAACATACAAATGCGAGGGAATTCACGATGATTTTGAATTCTTTTTAAGGGCCAGAAAGCAGAATGCCCGCATAACCATTAAGAATCTTACGCTTGCCAATTTCATGACGGGCGGTGCGAGCAACCAGAAGAACTTTAAGAAATGTAAGTCGCGCTGCCACGATCGGTATGTGGCATACAGATCCAACGGTTACGGCATATGGTCGTGGTTTGAATGTGTGGGAATTGAGATAGCAAAATTCATACTCAGCTAGTGTGGCGAGTGAATATACACATATGAAAATATTATTGATTAATTGCGTATTGGGGTATGGCTCGACCGGAAAGATAGCTTTAAATATCGCCAAACAATACGATACGGAAGGTAATACCGTTAAAATTGCATACAGTCGAGATCCGCTTCCAAAAGAAGCAAAGAAGTATGCTGTAAAGATCGGAAGCAAAGCAGATACATATTTGCATGCGCTTAATACAAGGGCCACGGATAAACACGGGCTTTCTTCGATTTCAGCGACAAAAAAGTTCCTTAAATGGGCAGAGGATTATAATCCCGATTTACTCTGGCTTCACAATATTCATGGGTATTATATCAATTACGAACTGCTTTTTGACTGGATAAAAAAACGCCCCGACATGAAGGTTAAATGGACTCTTCATGATTGCTGGCCTTTTACGGGGCATTGCGCGTATTTTACTTATGCAGGATGTAACAAGTGGAAGAATGGCGAAGGAGGATGCAATAATTGCCCTCAATCCGGGGAATATCCCAAAAGCTTCAAGGATAACAGTGTCGGAAATTTTGAGAGAAAAAAAGCGGCATTTACAGGGGTTAAAAACCTTACAATTATCACTCCGTCAGAGTGGCTTAAAGAAATTGTGGAAAAAAGCTTCCTCTGTGAGTATCCCGTAGAAGTAGTGTATAATAAGATAAATACGGATGTATTTAAGCCTACAGATAATAAGTTCAGGGAAGAACATGGGTTAACGGATAAGAAGATACTTCTTGGCGTAGCTAATATCTGGGAGCCAAGAAAAGGGCTTGATGATTATATTAAGTTATCAAAAGAACTCGAATCAAAAGAGATTAAGCTTAAGCACAATCTTAAAGAAGAATACAAAATAGTACTTGTCGGCCTTAAAAGTAAGCAGATAAAGGAAATTAAGGATAAGAATATAAGTATTCTGGCACTTCCAAAGACTGACAGTGCAAAAGAACTGGCAGGGATTTATACGGCAGCAGATTATCTTGTTAATCTGACTAAAGAAGATAATTATCCTACAGTCAATCTTGAAGCCGAATCCTGCGGCATTCCCGTAATAACATATGATACGGGCGGCAGCAGGGAGACGATTAAGAGAGAAGACAGTATAGCGGTTAAGAGTGACACTGAAGAAATACTTAAAGAATTGGCCAAACGCGAAGCAGGGGATGGGCAGAAATCATAAGGAGCATACATGAAAACTGGCGAAAATTACCCCATCGATTTCATCGTCTCATGGGTGGACGGAAACGATGAGGAATGGCTCGCAAAAAAGAATAAATATCTTGAGAAGAACACCGCTTTCGTGGATGTAAGAAAGAGGAGATTCCGCGACTGGAATAATTTTGAATATTGGTTTCGTGGAGTGGAAAAATATGCCCCCTGGGTAAACCATATTTACCTTCTTACACCGGGACATTACCCCAAGTGGCTTAATCTTGACAATGAGAAGATCACACTCATCAATCAGGATACGCTCTTCGAAGAAAAGTATCTGCCGACATTTAACAATTGCGCGGTAGAACTTCTTATGTACAAAATCCCGGGATTATCGGAGCATTTCGTGTATTTTAACGATGATATGTTCATCGTGGCTCCCACAAAGCCCGAAGATTATTTTAAAAACGGGCTTCCGAGAGATCGGGCAGCATTTGCCGCCAATCCAGTAAAGGTAGACAAGAACGGTAAAGGAATCTGCAATATCGTTCATACAAATACCGCCCTTGTAGCAAGATATTTTGACAAGGACGAGGTATTTAAGAAGAACAAAAAGAAATTCTTAAGCCTCAAGAACGGCAGGGATTTGATTAAGACATTAACAGCCATTCCGTATGTGGATTTCGTGGGATTTAACGAACCGCATACCGCCAACTCATATCTTAAGAGCACTTTTGTGGACCTTTGGGAAAAGGCCAATGTCGAGATGACCAAAGGTATCAGTGCGAGATTCAGGGAAGAGTACGCTTATTCTCAGTGGGGAGTAAGATATTGGCAGATATGTATGGGCAATTTCGAAGTAAGAGAAAAAGATTTCTCGAAGATGTTTGATGTCGTTCATACTGAGAATGCAAAAAGCGTGGCGCAGTTCATCAAGAAACCAAACAAAAAGGTTATATGCATAAACGATGATGCTGAAGAAGATGAATTTGACGCAATTGCGGATACGGTAAGAAATGCTTTTAAGGAAGCTCTGCCGGATAAGAGTAAATTTGAATTGTAAGAGGTGAACTCTTGGAAAAAGTACTTACAATATCAATAGCGGCATATAATGTCAGCAAATTCTTGGAAAAAACATTGGATTCGCTGATTATCGACGATGAACACATGGACATGATGGAAGTAATCATCGTCAATGACGGATCAAAGGACGACACTTCGAAAAAGGCGCATGCATATGCCGACAAATATCCGAACACTTTCAAGGTAATTGACAAAGAAAACGGCGGATACGGCTCCACAGTCAATGCTTCAATCGAAGCCGCAACCGGAAAGTATTATAAACTCCTGGACGGCGATGACTGGTTTGATACCGATAATCTTGCGGAGTTTATCGATTATCTTAAGGGGTGCGAATCGGATGTTGTAATCTCGCCTTATACCGAGGAGTATGTATTAGATAATAAAAGAATAGATAAAGATGACAACAAAGATGTCACTTCAAAAGTTCAAACAATAGAGGAAGCAGCTATATCCGATAACATGAGCATGCACGAGATGTGTGTCAGGACAAGCGTTTTAAAAGACGGAAAGATTGAACTTACAATACATTGCTTCTACACGGATACCGAATTTGTTATTAAGTCTTTGATTCATTCCAAAACGATAAGCCGGTTTGATAAGAATATCTATTGCTACAGGCTTGGAGAAGAAGGACAGAGCGTCAGCCTTACAGGACTTAAGAAACATGCAAAAGATGCGATGGAAGTCACAAAAAAATGCTCGGATTACTTTTCTGACCAATTAAACAAAAATCCGGGAGAAACAAAGAAAAACACTATCTTAAAGAAAAGAATTAACAGAGTAACAAGCCTCGCATACACAGGATTGCTTTTGCAGGATGAGAAGGCGGAAAGTCAGAGAGGATTAAGAGAATTTGACAGCTGGATTAAAGAGAATAATCCTGCTTTATATAAAAACAACGAAGAAGTAAAAAGAATCCGAATGATGAGAAAAACAGGATTTCGATTCATCGGGATGTATAAAAAGATGCTTTAAGACAAACAAGTATGACGGTTTTCTTACAACACATAAAAAAAAGAATACAGCCGGAATATCTTTTCTTTGCCGCATTTATTTCAAGACTTATAATAGCGACATTTAATTCCACGATGTTTCCTTCAATCGGAATTGCAAGAAAACTTGCACTTCTGATTGTTTTATCGTGTTGCGCGATTAAGATTGTTTTTTATGATACATATAATTTGAGCGAAATATTATCGATAACTGCAGTCGGATTCTGTATGGCATTGAACATGGTCAAAACCAGCCGAAATGTTATGCTTATTTTGTATCTTTTGGTTGTAGCTTCAAAGGGAGTAGATTTTAAGAAAATCCTTAAAGTATATTTGGTTGTAGTCGGTAGTATTGTTGCGTTCACATTTATGGCCTCTCTTGGCGGTGTTGTTGAGAATTTAAGATATTGGGTCAGTGAAGAGCATTATTTCAGAAATTCGTTTGGAATCGTTTACTGTACTGACTTTGCGGCAAGAATTTTCTTTTTGATGTTATCCTACTTTTATTTAAGAGGAGAAAAACTAAGATGGTTTGAGTATATACTTGCCATCCTTTTAACTGTATTTGTTTATTTATCTACTCGGGGAAAATTGGATACGTCTTGTATGATTATTACCATAGTTGTTTTCCTTGCGGGAAATATTATTACCAAAGAAAAGGGAATCAAACAGGTATTAAAAGCAAGATGGAATGGTCTTTGGAGAGCATTTGCTCCGATATTTATCTTTTTTGCAGCTGCATTTATGATAATAATTACATATATGTTCAACAATGAAGTTGAATGGATGGTTAATCTGGATGAATTTATCACCAAAAGACTGAGTGTTGCACATAATACCTGGATAGACCACGGATTCGGTTTATTTGGACAAAAACTTGATTTGATAGGCAATGGCTTAACAACGATAACGCCCGAACACGGAGAGTATAATTTTATCGATTGTTCATATGTAAATCTTTTGGTCACATCAGGATTAATGATTTTATTGATATTCTTGTTAACTTATTCTTATGCAAGTTTTAAAAACAAATCGGATATATATCTTATGTATGCAGTTGTAATCATATCCATTAATGCTATGATTGCACATCATTTCTTTGATATGAGTTACAATCCGTTTACATTTATGATTATGGCATCGGTAGTGCCTGTAATTAAAGAAAGGGAAGAGTATGTTGGAAAGAAAGTACAGTGTTATATCAATTTTTAAAGATATGTGGAGAGAAAAAATCCTGACGATTATTATCGTCTTAATCTGTATTGCTCTTGGTATAGGCGGAGGATATCTGACATATAAAAAAGAATCCTCTAAAGCTAATGATTTGGAAAATAAAATTGCATCCGAACCTGTAGAAGGAGAGGATGATTATATAACACAACTTCGTGATTACGAAGAAAGCTTGGCCGCATGCGAAGAGGCTCTTGCTCTTGCGGAAGAACAAAGAGATACCATTCAAAAGGCTATTGATAATTCCATTATCATGAAAATGGATCCGACAAATGTTCACGTGGCTTACGTTGCTTATGCTGTTTTGGATACTGCTAATGCGGGCAATATTCTTAATGCACTTCAATCTTATATCAATGACGGTGGATTAAAGGAAGATGCACTTAAAAACGGTGCTGAAAATCTTGAAGTTGAGGGTTGGAGAGAGGTAATAACAGTAGGCATTACCGGAAACAATTTATTTATCACCATTACTCATTATGATGAAGATAAAGTCAAAGAAATAATGAGTGTGGTAAAGAAATGTGTTGAAAATGAAACTGCTGTTATTTCAAAGACGCAGGGTGAGTATAGGATTGCCGTTACAGATGAATCATATTACACCAAATCAGATGTTAATATTGCAAATACGCAGAATAATAACAATAACAACCTTAAAAGCTATACCAATTCTGTCTCAGATCAGTCCAACAAGTTAAACAATTTAAAAACAACAATAGATAATTTCAAAGAAAAAAATGAGGTCAAAGAAGGAAACAGTATTAAAAGAGGTCTTGGAAAGACTCTTGCCATTTATGCCGTAATTGGATTTATAGGCGGAATAATTTTATCTTTTGCAGTGCTGGCTTTAAAAGCAATTCTTTTTGATCAGATTACAAGTTATGAACATTTGCAATATGCAGGAATCACTGTATTTAACAGATATAATGTGAAAAAGCAGAAGTTTTCTTCTGATTTGGAAGAGACAATTTCGGAAATAAGCAGGCAGATAACCAAAGACGAGCAGTCGAAAATTTGTATCTACGGATTAAGCGATACTGAAGACAATAAGAAAACTGCTCAGGCGATAAAGGATAGTATCAAAACGGAAGTTAAAGACAATTCAGGTATAGGTGAATGTGATAATGTACTTGTTGTTTTAACAAATAAAAAAGATAAATATTCCGACCTTGAATCACTTATGCAAAAATGCACCAGAATGGGTATCAATCTTTTGGGCGTTGTAGTTAATGAATAAACAGAGGAATTAAGATGTTTCTTGGCTTTAAGATGTTTTTGCGTGATTCCAAACGATTAAAATCTATATATGGAATAGCAAGAAAAATCAACTCCAAAAAGAAATACAGGAAAGCTACGGGTGGTAAACATACCTTTATAGACAGGAGTAAAGGATATAAAGAATTGTTTATCATTATTGCAGGATATAAAACATATTTGTATGATGATGTGTTTGCCAGAGCGGTTCGTTTTATTCCAAAGGATATGGATGTAGTCATTGTTTCATCCGGAAAATACGATGAGAAATTGGATGAAATAGCCAAAGAAAATGATTGGTCATATCTTTACACCAAGAGAAATTGTGTTACATTAATTCAGAATAAAGCCATAGTTCTTCATCCTAATGCAGAATATATATACAAAATGGATGAAGATATATTTATGACGGAAGGTTGTATTGAGACAATAAGGAATACATATACAAAGGTAAAAAAGGAAGGACTGTATGATGTCGGATTTGTGGCACCTCTTCTTCCTGTTAATGGATATTGCCATATAAAAATACTTGAGAAATACGGACTTAAAGGTATTTTTGAAGATAAATTTGAAAAGATAAAATATGCTTCATCCAATGAAAGACAAATTCAATCCAATCCTGATGTTGCGAAGTTTTTCTGGGGAGAAGGCGGGTTCGTAAAACCTTTGGATGAGCTGAACAGCGATTTTCAAAAAGAAGAATTTAATTATTCTGTATGCCCTATAAGATTCAGCATAGGATTTATATTATTCTCAAGGGATTTGTGGAATGAAATGGAAATGTTTGAAGTTCTTCCCGGAAGTAATATGGGCGTGGATGAAGGGCAACTTGCCAAGCATTGTGTAATGAAATCAAAGGCGATGGTAGTATCGCACAATACCGTGTGTGGTCATTTTTCTTTTGGACCACAAAACGAAGAAATGAAAAATTATTACAACAGCAACAGAGAATTATTCAAGATTGATTAGATTGGGAACGCAGGGTTCTATGGAAAAGAAGATTCATTCCGTAAAATACAATTTTATAATGAATTTTATTCTTACAGCGTCCAATCTTGTATTCCCGATTATTACATTTCCGTATGTTGCGAGAGTCTTATCTGTAGCCAATAACGGAAAAGTATCTTTTGTCACTTCCGTGGCAAATTATTTTATTATGGTAGCCTCTTTGGGCATCCCGACATATGGTGTCAGAGCATGTGCCGTAGTCAGGGAGGATAAAGACAAGCTTACCAAAACAGTTCAGGAACTTTGTATCATAAATGCAATTATGACAGTATTCGTCACGATTACATTCATTTTATCTGTATATTTCGTTCCCCAATTTAGAGAAGAAAAAACATTATTCTTGATTAATGCGGTCAGCGTCGCCCTTAATTTCATTGGAATGAACTGGGTATATCAGGCTCTTGAGCAATACGATTATATTACGATTCGCTCCGTATTATTTAAGGTGATATCCATTATTCTTATGTTTGTCTTTGTTCATAAGGCAGAAGATTATCCCATATATGGAGCCATCCTGGTTTTAGCATTGGTTGGATCCAATATATTAAATTTTATAAGATTAAGGAAATACATCGATTTCAAACCAAGAAAAGATTACAACTTTAAGCAGCACTTTAAACCTATATTAATATTGTTTTCGCAAGCTGTGGCAGTGTCCATATATACGAATCTTGATATAATAATGCTTCGATTTATGAAAACAAATGTAGATGTAGGTTATTACAATGCTGCGGTCAAAATAAAAATTATGCTCTTAGGCCTTGTTACGTCTTTTGGTAATGTATTGCTTCCGAGGATGTCATATTATGCCAAAAATAAACAGATGGATAATTTCAAGAAGTATATGATTAAGGCTTTAAATCTTGAATTGCTTATGGCTATTGCTTTTGTAGTATATTTCGTCCTTTATGCAAAAGAGGCAACGCTGTTTATAGCGGGCCCGGAGTACGGCGAAGCCGTATTGGCAATGAGAATTATAACGACAACAATTATTCCGATTGGTATTACAGGAATACTTGGTATTCAGGTACTGACAGCACTTGAGAAAGAAAAATATGTGTTGATATCGGTAGTGGCAGGAGCAGTGACGGATTTATTGCTAAATTTGGTATATATCCCGATGTATGGTGCTGCCGGTGCAGCATTAGCTACTACCATAGCCGAATTTGTAGTTCTTCTGGTACAGGTTATATATACAAGAGATTTACTCAGTGAGATGAGTTCTCAATACAGGATTCATTATTATATCCTGCTTGGCCTCGTATCAGCTGTTCCTTCGTTTTTTGTCAGATTTATAGGATTTAAATCCGAGTTTCTGCTTCTTGCGGTAAGCGCATTGGTTTATTTCTTTGTATACGGACTGGGACTTTTGCTTTTGAAGGAAGAAGTGCTTATAGACGTATTAAAGGATATTATGCGTAAGGTTAAAGAAGTTAAAAAAACAAATTAGGAAATTGATTATATGAAAAAAAATACACCGAATGCCAGAGGCGTTCGGTGTATTTTTTTTCATAAATCATAATCTGATCAGAAGCATTTCTTCTCATGCGCCTGGTTGCAGTTGGATAGATTGGCGCATTTATAGCAAATCTCATTGGAGCAGGTGTCTTTTTCAAAGAATTCTTTGATATTGCCCAAAGTAGTATCTGCAATGTTGCTTAAAGCTTCATTTGTAAGGAATGCCTGATGGGAAGTTACGATAACATTTGGCATAGATATGAGTCTGGCCAATGTATCGTCGTTTACGATATGATTCGAATAATCATGGAAGAAGACATTTGATTCTTCTTCGTATACATCAAGACATGCAGCACCGATTTTTCGAGCCTTTATACCCTCTACCAGGGCTTCTGAGTCTATTAGGGCACCTCTTGAAGTATTAAGTATGACAACACCCTTTTTCATCTTCTCCATTGACTCGGCGTTAATCATATGGCGATTTTCCTCGGTTAATGGGCAATGAAGGGAAATAATGTCGCTTCGCTCCCAGATTTCATTAAGAGAGACATATTCTATGCCGGAATCAGCTGCAGGGAACTTATCGTAAGCTATAACATTCATTCCAAATCCACGGCATATATCAATAAAGATTCTTCCAATCTTACCGGTACCGATAACCCCTACAGTCTTTCCGTGAAGATCAAAGCCTGTAAGACCGTTAAGGCTGAAATTGAAGTCTTTGGTACGAATATAAGCCTTATGAATTCGACGAATCGAAGTAAGTAAAAGTGCCATGGCATGCTCTGCAACGGCATAAGGCGAGTATGCAGGGACTCTTACGACATGAATCTTACCGTAGGCATATTCGATATCGACGTTGTTATATCCGGCGCATCTTAAGGCTATCAGCTTAACACCCATATCATAAAGCTTATCTATAACTGTTGAATTAACATCATCATTCACGAAAACACAGACTACATCACAACCTTCGGCAAGAGGACAGGTGTCTTCAGAAAGTCTGGTTTCGTAGTATTTTATCTCGTATTCACCATTGGAATTTGAATTTATGAAAGAGTTCTTGTCATATTCTTTTGCGTCAAAAAAGGCGATTTTGATAGGGTTCATGGGCAGCTCCTTTACAGATTATATATGCGAATTATATTATTATGGTTTCGATAATAATATATCTCAAAATGTGTAAACGTCAATGAAAAAGTTTACAGAGTTCTGACACGAGCTGGAATGATAGCAGTTCCGTAGTGCTCAGCTATTTCTTGATAGGTTTCATTGATCTGCTGGTCTTTCCAGCCACCATTGCGAACAACTGCTGTTTTGCAGTTTAAAGTAAACTGCTAATGTAAAGATTTACATTATCTATTGTCAGGGATGAGATATTTGGGCGTTGCTCCATAGTATTCAAGAGCATGTGCCGTTCCTGCTATAAAGTTTGGGAGTTTCTCATCCTCGAAAGCTTCAGAATATATAAGGTTGCTGACTCCTACGGTAGTCACAAAGAAGTGTACCTTCTTTAACTCGCTGTTTTGACTGTCCATAAGTATTTTGGGTTGATCACCGACCCAGTCGATGTATACTTTTTCTCCCGGAATACGTTCGACAACCATACTTACCGCCTCCGAACCATAATTCTTTTCTACAAACTTTTTGAAGTGGTGACAATACTGAGTGTATTGGTATCCGGAAGGACATTTCTTATTGTACTTCAGCCAAAGATAGAAAAGATTAGCTTTGCTACCGGGTTTCGAAAGACAATCGTATACAGCCTGATAGTCAGGCATAAAGGCAACGTCTTTAGGAATGACGTTTTCAGGAGGATAAAAAAGTCTTTCAACCTTCTCGGGTGACATTTGTTTCAGCGCTTCTAAACTTTTACCCGAATCCTAAAATCTTTTCAAAATAAGGGTTATAGTGCTATTGCCGATATCATATCGGTTCCGACAATCGTACATGATATGCGACGCTGACGCATATCTATAACGCCAAAGATTGTAGTACAGTTTTGCATAATCACATGCTCCGTTCTCAAATAGTTTTACTACATGAGAAAAACTATACCACAAGTGTACCGATATACGAATTCAGCGTACCGTTAATCTAAAACGCTTGCACCGGTTTGAGTGAAATCGTCACACCGTTGAAGCGAAATTTGCATTTTTATTTGCATGCTAAAAAAACTATTAGTTTTTTCAAGTTTTTTTGAGCATCTCGCAAGAATGATGACTATTCAAGGCGAGAAGTTTTACTTTTTCGAATACAACATGGAGAATTAACAATAAAACAAAAAAACAACATTAACGTGCAACAAAAACAACATTTCGGGCCCAAAAAGCCCAATCAAAACAGAAAAATGTTTTGACAGGCAGATTCCAAGTGCTATAATAAAAGCAAATATATATATTTTGGAGGTTATCTAAATGTTAATCAAATATGAATTTGAAAATTTTAATTCATTTAAAAATAGGGTTTCTTTTTCGTTGTTAGCTCCAAATACCAAGGTTAAGAATAGGTTCAAAGATAATTATGTTTCTTTGTCGAGTGAATATGATGTTCAAAAAATATCAGTCATCGTCGGTGAAAATGCAGGGGGAAAATCTAATTTTGTTCATAGTTTGGAACTTTTAAAAATTTTTTTTATGAATAATGATAAAGTTAGATCTTCCAGGAGATTTATAAATTCAAATAATCTTAATTCAATAAATGGAGAAGGGGATAATACTGTTCAAAAATACAGAATTGTTCTGTCAGATATAAATGATAATGTTTTTGACTACGTATTAGAATATGATTACTTGGGAATTTTAAATGAAAAATTATCTTTTCATAAAAAAAAGGGTGGCAAGGAAGAAATAATTTTATCAGCAAATAGAATAAATATAGAAAGTGAAATATACAATGGAGAAAAAAATAAAGTTAAGAAGGCCATCAGTATTGTCAGTAGATATAACATTGATATAGGAGATAAATATGTTAGTTTTGACAAAGATGTTTTTTCTAAATCTATTTCTGAACAAAGTTTGGGTTTGTTTGTGACAAAATTATCAATCTTAGGGTGTGCTCCTGCGGTAACTTTTACAGAGATGATAAAAAACGATTTATTTCCTGAATCAAATTATCTAAATTATGATTTATATAAATACTTTAATAGAGAACAAGAGGATTTAGATATTTTAAAAGACCCGCGGTTTTTCAATATTTTTAGATTAGTTGATTATAGTATAGTTAAGGTTAAAATCGACGACGAAGAACCTTTCCGAAAATCGATTATTTTTCGAAAAGGAAAAGATGGAAGGATATTTAATCGAGAATTGGAAAGTGATTCAAGTGGAGTAAGAGAATTTTTTGCGTGGTCAATACAGTTATTTAAAGTAATATACGAAAATAAAATAATAATTGCGGATGAAATGGATAGGGTTTTAAATCCTGTGTTATCCGATAGAATAGTATCGTTAATAAACGGTACGGACCATAAAGGACAATTTATATTTACAACACATAATGTCCTTCACTTAGAATTGAAAACATACATGAAAGAACAAATATATTTTATAACTAAAGACTCGGAAACATTAGAGTCTGAGATGTATTCTCTTTCTGAATTCCCTGATATAAGATATGAAACATCAAAAGTGTATGAAATATATTTAAAAGGGGTTTTAGGGGGGACAGCAAGTGAGTAGAAATAATAAACTTATTTTTAAAGTGTTTTGTGAAGGAGATACAGAATATAATTATTTTGAAGGGTTTAGAAAAAAGAACAACCTTAATCTAGCACTAAGACCTATTAACATGGACGGTGGAGGCTATTCTAATTTTCTTAGTGAAATTAAGAAGGATGGTTCGTTTAATAGCATAGCAAAGTTCATCATTATTGATGGTGATAGAGCTTCAGCTGAGAAAGGTGAAAAAGATAAGCTAAAGGAGTTGATTGATTATTGCATATTACAAAATGATAAAGGAGATACTCCGCATATTTTAATTATTAATTATCCCGATTTTGAATATTTGGCGTGTTTACATTCTCCAAAGTTTAATAAGCAAAACATAAATAATTTTATTAAATCCGAATATAATTATAAAAGTGTAAATGATTTTAAGGCTGATCAAAAAGTATTTGAAAAGTTGAATACAAAAAGTAATTCATATTTTACTATGCTCAAAAATGTTTCGAGTAAGTTTGCTTTTATATCCAATAAAATAGATGTTAAAAAATCAAAATTTCTTATCAATGTGAAAACAGAGAAAAAATTAGAAAATATTGGAAAAAGGGGATCAAATATAAATGATTTTTTCTTTATACTAAGAGGATTTGATGAGAAAGTGTAAGGAGTAAATATATCAAAAAACGGCTTATTAATATATTTATACAAGATGGGCTAATTTATCACCATTATGAGAAAAAGAGGCTGATGTATTTCTCTTATAATCTATCCGGACAAATGCCCCAACAAAGATTTAGATTAATACTGGACTCACAGAAGCAGAGCAAATTATTTTCAATTTGATTTAGAATAATGAGAGTATCTAAAAAGCAGAGATGTCGATTAGAATTGAATAGTCTGAAAAGACTGTTCAAAGACGTATATCTTCACTAAAATAAAAGCAGGTGAGATAGAGAAGGATTCAATAAATCGGGCAAACGATAAAAACGGTAATAGAATCATTTAATTCACAAAAAATGGTTTCTGAGCCGATAGAAACAGAAATGATTAAAATATTGCTTCCTGAATTGATACGCAACCCGAATGCAGCGGATGCACTTATAAGTTTGAGCGAAAAATTAAAATAAGGAGAATAAAAGATATAATATGATAAATTTTATACCTAATTTTATACCTTTTGGTTGAAATAATATGCCGTATTATGCGTATTTTATGCTGAGTAAAGAGGCATAAAAAATCTGAAGAGTACTGAAAATACAGGAGTTATATATATGGTTAGAGTTTTGTTGGTCTGCTGGGGCAAAAGATTTCAGTAGAGCGGGAAGCCCTGAAATTAGGGAATTCTGATGATTTTTCAAACGGATATACACCCCATTTACACCTTTTTGAAGGTGGACTACCCGATGAATGATGAGAGCACTCTGCGTTATGCAGGGTGCTTTTTTATAGGATGTTTAACATATGAAAAGTCACAAACAATAATTTACAGAGCAATATACGAGAAAAAATCTCGGATATATTGACATAAACACTGCAATGCGATAATATAATGCTACAAAATGTTCATACCATAGATATGGATGTATGGAGGATAATGCAATGTTATGTCAGTTTTCAGTAAAGAATTTTAAAAGTATTAGGGATGAGAT
>DFEM01000004.1 GCA_002369155.1 Lachnospiraceae bacterium UBA3802
ATTTCTGCTCTGTTGTCTTCGATCTTGGAATACAAAGCGTCAAGTCTTGCCTGTGCATCCTCGAATGTTTTATTGTTTTTAAGCATTACTTCTTCTACGGCCTTTTGCATGTCAACAAGGATATCATCCATATAGAAGTTCATGCTCTTGATAATATCTTCTTTATAGTTTTCAGCTTCGTCAACGCTTCTTTGCGAAAGAATCTGTGCTTCCTCAACAAGAGCATCTGCCTGCTTTTGAGCCTCAAGCATAATTTCATTTTCTGAAAGCTTGTTCTGGAGAAGTTCCTCTGTTTCGGCAGCTTTATCCATTGCTTCCTGCTCGATTTCAAATGCCTTTGCATTTGCTTTGTCTATTT
The DNA here is from genome assembly GCA_002369155.1 of Lachnospiraceae bacterium UBA3802. GTDB lineage: Bacteria > Bacillota > Clostridia > Lachnospirales > Lachnospiraceae > UBA3766. The sequence continues at coordinate 359 of DFEM01000004.1, forward strand.
TATCATGTGCAAGTGCTTCTGCGCTCTTTAATAATTTCTCTCTCTTGGAAAGAACGTTGTTGGCAAGTTTGATCTGTTCGGGAATCATTGATTTAAGTTCGTCGAGTTTTTCGAAGATTAAATCAACTTCAACCAAAATCATTCCTTTTTTTAATTTGGAAGGCTTGCTTTCTTCAAGAATTTTCTCGATTTCCGAAATTTTTCGCTCTAACTTCTGAACATCAACATTATCTTTTTCAGCTGCCATTGAATTTCTCCAATCTAATATCCGAATTTTTTATACAAACTTTCTGCTACGCACTCAGGAACGAACTTGGATACGTCTCCGTGAAAGCTTGCAATTTCACGTACTGTTGTCGAGGAAAGATATGAATATTCCAAATCAGTAGGAAGAAATACCGTTTCGAGAGTTCCCTGAGATATCAAATAATTGGTCTGAGCCATGTGCAATTCATATTCGAAATCCGTAAGAGCTCTTAATCCTCTTAACACCATGTGGACATTTTTTTCTTTAGCATAATCAATAAGAAGTCCCCTGAATGTGTCTATGATTACATTGTCATAATCTTTAGTCACATCTTTTAACATTTTAACACGTTCTTCAACTGTAAACAAGGGACTTTTTTTATTATTGTCCAAAACGGAAACATAAACGGTATCGTAATTCATTGATGCTCTTTTGATGATATCGATATGCCCGTAAGTTACAGGATCGAAGCTGCCGGGATAAATAATAGAACTGCTCATTTTTTAATCCTTTCATGATTAAATTTTTCGGATAAAAACATGTTTGTTGGTCTTGTATTCTTTTATTTTAAATATTTCCAAAGAAAGATTTTCAAGAAAATCAAAATCGCTTTCGTAATCGCATTCCACAATTATAATTGTATCTTCTCCTATTAATGACTTTTCGTCAAGAAGCGGTATTATTTCTTTTTCAAGATGCTTTTTAAAAGGCGGATCTAAAAAAATTATATCCGGAATCTCTTTTATTCTGTTCTTTATAAAGAAAGAACAGTCTTCTTTGTATACAACGGCTCTGTCAGCGAGTTTTGTTTTGGAGAGGTTCGCTTTTATGCAGTCAATCGCTTCCTTTGAATTGTCGCAAAAATAAGCTTTTGCTGCGCCTCGGCTTAACGCTTCTATTCCGATTGCTCCGGAACCGGAAAATAAATCAACGAATACCGAATTGCCTATATATGACTGGAGACAGTTAAAAAGAGTCTCTTTGTATTTATCGGTAGTCGGTCTCGTATCAAAGCCTTTTGGCGTTATTAAATTAATGCTTCTTGCAGTTCCTGCTATAACTCTCAATCTTATTACCTGATTATAATCTTAATTTTGTTCCTTTTGAATCCCTGTTCGCAAGTTTGATCTTTGAAGAAGGAATTTCGTTATCGTTGTAATTAATTACGGATTCCGTGGCATTTCCGGTATAAAATACCTTGTCGATTCTGCAGTCTTTGTTTAATTTCATGCCTCGAACGCCGACAGCTCCTTTCTTCTTCTCGGGAATCTGTTCAATCGGGAATTTAAGGAAATATCCGTCATCCGATACAAGAACGATATTCTTTTGCTCGTTAAGTATGCTTACGGAGCAAAGTCTGTCATCATCCATAAGTTTGGTGGCCTGAATAGTCTTTCTTGTTACATCAAATTCTCCGCCGTCAACAACTTTCATGTAGCTTAATTTCGACACAAATATCATTCTGAATAAATTCAAATCAGACTGTGAACATAATAGCAAAATGGACGAATCGTTTGATGTATATGTCGTAATATTGTCGATCGGAATACCTTTGTCTCTTATCTTTCCTAAAGGAATATCCGATACTTTTGCGGTATAAAGCATTCCGTTATCGCCAAAGAGGCATACTTTGCCGGTATTCTTGCAAAGAACGACAAATTTGCTTTCTTCTTTGATTGATTCTATATTTCTTTCGTATGTGGGAAGATCGATGGCTTTGACATATCCGAATCTGTCCATAAGAACGTAGACATCCATCTCTTCCATCTTCTTTTCTTCGTATACGGCTTCGCCTTCGTTGGTAATTAAGGTTTTTCTTTCTGTTGCATATTCTTTCTTGATTGCCTTCAATTCTTCGGCGATAACCTGTGTCATCGAACTTTGTCTTTCCAAGATATCCTCGTATTTGAAAATATTGGCCATGGTCTGATCATGTTCTTTAATCAATGCATCCAATTCCAGACCGATTAATTTGTAGAGTCTCATTTCAAGAATCGCATTGGCTTGCTTTTCGGTAAACAAGAGCTGCATGGCCATAATTTTGGACTCTTTGGATTTAAAATGAATTCCGTCTGTTATACCTTCAACGAGGCATTTCTTGGCCATGTTCCTGTCTTTTGACCCTCTCAATATTTCAATGATCAAATCGATAACATTGCAGGCTCTGATAAGGCCTTCCTGAATTTCTCTTTTTTCTTCTTCTTTGGCCAAAAGATTTGTATATTTTCTCTTGTTGAATTCGTAAGAAAATTCCACACAGGCGGCGATAATGTCTCTTAAAGACATGGTCTCGGGTTTTCCGTGCGAAATGGCGAGCATGTTAACACCGAAAGTATCTTCAAGTCTCGTCTTTTTGTATAACATGTTCTTATAATTTTCAACATCGCAGTCTTTTTTGAGTTCGATTACGATTCTGATGCCTTCTTTTGAAGACTGATTGGAAATATCCACGATATCGGGAGCTTTTTTGGATTCATACAAAGAAGCGACATCGGATAAAAATTTGGATATATTAGCACCTATCATCGGATAAGGGATTTCCGTGATTACAAGATTGGTTTTGCCGTTTTTTCCTTTTTCGACTTCGACTTTTCCTCTTATTTTAATTTTGCCGACACCGGTTTCGTATATCGACAAAAGATCGTCTTCGTTTATTACAATACCGCCGGTAGGAAAATCCGGTCCTTTGATATATTTCATCAAATCCCTCGTAGTCATTGTGGGATCGTTTAAAAACGCAAGAGTTGCATCTATTACTTCGCCGAGGTTATGAGGAGGAATACTCGTTACCATACCTACTGCGATGCCTTCCGAGCCGTTTACGAGAATATTGGGAATTTTGACGGGAAGAACGCCGGGTTCTTTTTCGGTCTCATCGAAGTTAGGCACAAAATCCACAACATCTTTATCTAAATCGGCAAGGAACGCTTCTTCGGTAATTTTTTGAAGTCTTGCTTCAGTATAACGCATTGCAGCGGCCGAATCACCTTCAATATTTCCGAAGTTACCGTGACCGTCCACAAGTGCAAGGCCTTTTTTGAAATCCTGAGTCATAACTACCAGGGAATCATAAATCGAAGAATCTCCGTGGGGATGATATTTACCCA
>DFEM01000066.1 GCA_002369155.1 Lachnospiraceae bacterium UBA3802
TTATCTGCGGATATCATACTCTTATTGACTGGGAAAAAACCAGCATCGAAAAGGTAAGCGCACTCATCGAAGTTCGTGTTACTCCTCAAAGAGGTCAGGGATTTGATACAATTGCGGAACGCATTTACAAATATCCTGAGGTAAACAGTGTTTATCTTATTTCGGGCGGATTCGATCTGCTTGTAACTCTTGAAGGAAAGTCTCTTAAAGAAGTAGCAAACTTTGTTACAGACAAACTTTCCACTCTTGATACCGTACTCAGTACAGCTACACATTTTATCCTTAAAAAATACAAGGATCACGGTACGGTAATTGCTAAAAAATATGTGGATGAAAGGTTGAAAATGACACCATGAGAAATCCTTTGTCAGATAAAATAACCAAGATAAAACCTTCCGGAATCAGGAAGTTTTTTGACATTGTAAGCGAGATGGAAGATGCCATTTCACTCGGTGTCGGCGAACCTGATTTTGATACTCCCTGGCATATCAGAGATGAGGGTATTTACTCTCTTGAAAAGGGCAAAACCTTTTATACGTCCAATGCCGGATTAAAGGAATTAAGACAGGAAATCTGTAATTATTATGCAAGAAAACAGGGAGTTTTATACGATCCCTTAAAAGAAACTCTTGTTACGGTCGGAGGATCCGAGGGTATTGATTTGGCACTTCGCTGCATGTTAAACCCCGGCGATGAAGTTATCATTCCGACACCCTGCTATGTATCTTACGAACCCTGTACGATTATGGCAGACGGTGTACCCGTAATACTTCCTCTAAAAAATGAGAACCAGTTCAGACTCACACCCGAGGAACTTGAAGGAGCCATAACCGAAAAATCAAAAGTTTTGATTCTTGCTTTCCCCAACAACCCTACCGGTGCGATTATGGAAAAGAGCGATTTGGAAAAGCTTGTTCCCATCATCGAAAAATATGATCTGATGGTAATTTCCGATGAGATTTATTCGGAACTTTCATACAAATCAAAACATGTATCGATTTGTTCGCTTCCCGGAATGCAGGAGAGAACCATTGTTATTAACGGTTTCTCCAAAGCATACGCAATGACGGGCTGGAGATTAGGATACGCACTCGGACCGGAGCTTGTAATTAAACAGATGATTAAACTTCATCAGTTCGCAATCATGTGTGCTCCCACGACCAGTCAGTATGCAGCAATCGAAGCATTAAAGAACGGCGATGAAGATGTTGTCGAAATGACTGAAGCATACAATCAGAGAAGACGTTTCCTCATGAATGAATTTAAGGAAATGGGTCTTCCCTGCTTTGAACCCTTCGGTGCATTTTACGTATTCCCTTGCATTAAGGAATTCGGCATGACGAGTGAAGAATTTGCACTTAAATTCCTCGAAGAGGAAAAGGTTGCGGTTGTTCCCGGAACGGCATTCGGAGACTGCGGTGAAGGTTTCCTTAGAATCTCGTATGCATATTCGATTGATGATTTGAAGGTTGCAATTGGGCGACTTAAGAATTTCATTGCGAATTTAAGAAACAAATAATACAAAGCCTTCCGATAAGGAAGGCTTTTATATGCAAAGTGCCGCAAAAATTTTTTCGGCATTAATTCGAGAGGATAAATTATGAACATCGTACTTCTTGAACCGGAAATCCCGTTTAATACGGGAGCTATCGGCAGAACCTGCGTGGCTACAGGCACGACACTCCACTTAATCGAGCCGCTTGGGTTTGTGTTAAATGATAAAAGTGTTAAAAGAGCGGGCATGGATTATTGGGATAAGCTCGACGTGAGAAGATATATGAACTACGAAGAGTTTCTTGAAAAAAATCCAAACGCTCACATTTACTTCGCAACCACAAAAGCTAAACATGTTTATACGGAAGTTGAATACGGCGAAAACGATTATATAATGTTTGGCAAAGAAAGTGCGGGAATTCCCGAAGAAATCCTTGTTGAACATCCTGATGACTGTATAAGAATTCCGATGCTTCCGGAAATCAGATCGCTTAATCTTTCAAACTCTGTAAACATAGTTCTTTATGAGGCTTTAAGACAGAATAATTTTAAAGGACTTGAAACGGAAGGCGAATTACACAGGCTGCACTGGTAATTAAAATACAAATTAAAATACAAAGAAACAGGCGGGAATTCTTCCTGCCTGTTTCTTTTAATGAGGAAAGGATATATCAGTTCTTTTTGTAAACTTTGGTGTAGAAGAAAATCATTACGAGCAAGCTTACAAAAGTGAAACCTGCGATGTAGATGCACATTACGTTTACGGGAAGACTCTTTTCGAAAACAGATGCGTTGAATGTCATTGACTGACGGATTGCTTCAGCGAATGCACCGTTATCCAAGCCGCCGATTGAATTGTTCATTTCATTAAGACATCCGTTTAAAAGCATGTTTCTAAGGAGTGCGCAGATCTGGCTTGCGGGAAGGAGATTGCATACAGTCTGAATCTTTGAAGAGAACTGCGAAATGGGAATATATGCTCCGATTACAAATCCTGCTGCTGCGGAAAGAATTCCAAAGAACGCTCCTGCTGCGGATGAGGATTTGAAGAATAAAACTATTGTCATAAAGAGTGCGCTTGATGACATGCATCCAAGAAGGATTACGCCGTATGCACCGAGGATACTTAAGATGCTCAGATGCATATTGCCGAGGAATGCGAGGATTACCAAACCTGCTGTAAGCAAAAGAGATGTCATAAGGAAAGAAGAAATAATTGCTGCAAGGAGATAAGAGAGGATGATCTGCCATCTCTTAACCGGTGTTGCAAGAATATCGTAATCAACTTTTCTCTCTCTGTCCTTAACGATTGTTGTGAGGCAGTTGTAGGGAATTGTGATTGTTGCCGAGCCTAAAATTCCGACAAGCAATACACCGTTTACAAACATCTTGATATCTTCCGCATTAATGAATGCTTCGAGTCCCTGCATCGATCCTTCGATTGCGTTTACGAAAGTGCCTTTTAAGAAAAGAAGGTAAAGCACGAATACGATGATTGAAGTAAGCAGTGAAAAAATCACTGAGTGAATGTCTTTAAAATAAATCTGTATGTTTCTTTTTGTTAATCCGATAAATCCTTTCATTTTCATGTCTCCTTTTATTAATCTGACTGTGTATTTTCAGTTTGCTATCATTCTTCCTGTGAGATTTAAGAACACATCGTCCATGCTTCCCTTAATGATCTCAAAGTCTTTAAACTTTTCTTTGTTTGCGTTAAGAACATCCAGTATGTCTTTCTCAAAAAGAATGTTGTAATGGTCTGCGTCGTAGATGACTTTTTCGTTAATTGACTGAGCTGTTCTGTCGTTTTCTTCATTTCTTTTTGCGTACCAGAGAAGCTTTGAAGATGCGTAAGTGCTTTTAAGTTCCGAAGGTGTTCCTCTTGCGATTACTTCGCCTTTATCGAGGATAACCACATGATTTGCATCTCTTGTCTCTTCCATGTAGTGTGTGGTTAAGAAGATTGTCATTCCCTTTTCTCTTCTTAAATAATCTATGTAGTCCCACACGATCTTTCTTGATTTGGGATCAAGTCCGGTGGTCGGTTCGTCGAGGAAGAGAATTTTGGGATTGTTTAAAAGTGCTCTTACGATATCAACTCTTCTTCTCTGTCCGCCGGAAAGTTTTTCGTATTTTCGATTCATTATTTCATCAAGTTCGAAGCGTTTGTAGAATTCTTTAAGTCTTTCTTCGATTTGCTTTTTTGTAAGTCCGTAGTAGCTTCCTCTTGTGAAGAGATTTTCTTTTACGGTGAGCTTGTCATCGAGTACCGAGTTTTGAAAAACTATTCCGATTTCTTTTCTTATAAGATCGTCTTCTTTTCCGAGTTCATGCGAACATATTTTGATGTCGCCGGATGTCTTTTCAAGTATTGTGCAAAGGATGTTAATCGTTGTGGATTTGCCTGCTCCGTTTTCTCCGAGGAATGCGAAGAGCTCTCCTTCTTCAACATCGAAATCGATTCCTTTTACTGCGAGATGTTCGTTATATTTTTTTACGAGATTTTTTACTTCAATTACTTTCATGATTTTTTCCTTTCCTGTGTTTCCTTAGCTGTTGAATTCATTTTATCGAAATGAAAAAATAAAAAAAGAGCAACTCGACCAAGATGCAAAAAAGCTCTACCAAGTTGCTGATTTTAATTAAAAAACACCTGCAAAGAGATAATTCTCAATTGCAGGCGTGATGTTTAAAAGGCGGTAATTTACTCGTCATCCCTTATTGAATTAAGTGCATTGTTTATTTCTTTATCCTCTTTAATATATATCCATTTTGTAACAAGCCATACGAAAATGTAGACAAAGATAAAAATAAGCATTACGATTGCATATCCCATAAGCTCGGTATACCAGTTGAAAAGCCATCCGAGAAGCGAAACAGCGGCAAAGAGAGTGCAGAAATGAATGATAATCTTTATGAAAAAGGGTTTGATTTTTTCAGCATACAAAATCAGGGAAGGCAGCGAACAAAGAACTCCCGCAAGGATTACGCTTAAGAGAAAATACCATTCAACGATATATGTTTTTCCGCAAAAATGCATTATTAAATTGGTAAGTCCGACTCCGAAAAATATTCCGAGAGAAATAAAGCTTGTCTGTAGGAACAGAAGTTTTAATTTGCTCATAAATCAAGCCTCCTCTTTATTTCTTTTACATAGCTTCTCGAAATCACAATCTTTTCACCGTTAAGCATCGTGGCTTCCATTCTGCCGCTTAGATCTGATTTTACGGTTTTTATCTTTTTTAAGTTTACAATCATGGATTTTGAGATTCGAAGAAAAAATGTACCGAGGGTTTCCTCAAGTTCATATAATCTAAGCTTAGATTCATAACAGTCGTTTTTGGTATAGACAAAGGTTCTTTTATCCACTGACTCTATATAATAAAAGAGAGTTGTTTCCAAAAGGACTGTCTCGCCGTTTTGAATGAGAGGGATTTTTCTTTTTCCCCCTTCAAGCAGTTCGATTGCCGCTTTGATATCATCGGTATTTGATTGGGCTTTGATCAGGGCTTCCTCTTTTTCGGGAGCATCGACTTTCTCAAATTTTACCTGCATTATGCGCTCCGTATACTGTCGAAATTTAAGTGTCTTTAATCCTCATTAATGTCTGACAAAGTAAGCGTGAAGATGAACTCCGTTCCTTCGCCTTCGGTACTTATTACGTTTATGTTTTCACCGTGTGCACGGATGATTTCCTTGGTGATTGAAAGACCGAGTCCGGTACCTTTTTTATCTTTGCCTCTTGAAAGATCGGTCTTATAGAATCTGTCCCAGATCTGGTTGAGACTTTCTTTGGGAATTCCTATTCCCTGATCTTTGACGCTTACGAAAACTTTCTTGTGCTTTTCTTTTGTCTCGATAAAAATCGTCGAATCCTTGTTGCTGAATTTAATCGCATTGTCCAAAAGATTGTAGAAAACCTGCTGGATTTTCGAGATATCTCCCTTTACGAAAAGCTGCTCTCCGGTAAGGGTTAAGTTGATGGTAATCTTCTTTTTCTGACACGCGCCTTCGAAGGTTGCGAGAGTTTTTCTGATTACGGTATTGATATCAAAATCAGTTATCTCGAGAATCATTCCCTCGGTATTTAAGTTATTCAGAGTCAAAAGGGAATTGGTAAGTTTAATGAGTCGGTCGGATTCGTTTGTTACAATCTCGAGATATTTATTGTGAAGCTCGGGCGGAATGGTTCCGTCAAGCATCGCTTCCGAATATCCTTTAATGCTGGTTAAGGGCGATCTGAAATCATGGGAAACATTTGCCACAAGCTGCTTTTGATTGTCTTCGCCTTTTGAAAGTTCGCTCGCCATATAGTTAAGCGAAGCTGCGAGATATCCGAGTTCGTCTTCCGAATCAATCTGAAACTGATAATGGAGATTGCCTGCGGCATATTCCTCAGTCGCTTTGGTGATTTTACGAAGAGGTCTGTATACATTGCTTGTGAAGAAAATAAGTATAATAAGCGATAAAACAAACAGGATTATGAAAAGATAATATGAAAGAGTCAAAAGTCTTTCCGAGAGTTTTTGAAGTTCGGATACGCTTTTGTGAATTACGACGTATCCCTGCACCTGATAACCGTCGGTGATGGGAGCAAATACGCTTAATACGTCTTCATCAAAAGTACCGTAGAAATCGCCCACGGTATAATACCCGTTTATGTTGTCCGTGGAATTAAAGTTATCGACCGACATGGGATTTTCGACATCGATGGGACTGTCCGAAGAAAGGACGATAAGTCCCGAAGGGTTCATTATCCAGAGAGTCGAATCAAAATAAAGAGCCAGAATATCCAGTTGCTTTTTTACGGATTCAAGACTTGTCTCGGAACTGTAAAGGTTCTTTGCATAGGTATCGGCGATTATGATTGCTTCTTTGTACAATTTGTCGGCCTCGGTTTCGGTGACAAGGTCGTTGATGGCTCTCGAACTGAATGTCGCCACAACCAGAAAACCGAAGAGAGCAAACAAAAGATAGGCAAATATGAATTTTGTATAGACTGTTTTTCTCATTTTTGCTCCGTTACTCAGACAAAGTTACTTTTAAATCCATATCGATATATGTATCATCGTTTGGTCTCATTATGGTCACGGTGATTTCGTCTCCGGGAGCGCATTCGCCCAAATCCAGTTCGTAATCAAGTACGCTTGTTACGACGGCTCCGTTCATGGCGGTTATGACATCACCCTTATGAATGCCGCCCTTCATGGCAGCCGAATCCATTTCAATATCGATGATGTAGGCACCCATGGGTACATTGTAATAACGCATTGCAAGTGATGAAACATTGGTTACGCTAACCCCCATGTGAGGACGTTTGACATCATTGCAGAGATTTTCGATAAGCTTGGTAAGCTCCGTTATTCCAACAGCGGATATTAAAGTTTTGTGCTCCGGTTTGTTGAAGGACTGATTGATTAAACCGACAACTTTTCCGTTCTTATTTATAAGAATTCCGTTGGCATTTGCCGAGCCGTAAATATCCGTGGTAAGAAGGGTATAATTATGATCGATTCCGTTTATCTCCGTGGTTGTTGAAGTAAGTATTCCGTATCCGATTGAAGAACCGTAACCAAGGGGATCGCCGAGCGCGATTACAATATCGCCGGGTTTACAGCTAAGCTGCGAGTTTGCCAAAGCGGCATAAGAGAGCGCACTTTTAGTCGTGTCATTTAATTGTGTAAGCGGAATGGTAAGGATTGCAAGTCCCGTATAAGTATCGATTGCTTTAACCGTGGCAGTGCATTCCTGAGAATTCTGGAAAGTCACGACAATCTCGTTTGAATTGGAAAGAATATTCGCGTCGGTCAGAATAAAAAGGTCCGTTTCATTATCTTCCATGATAAGACCCGTGGTTTTGGTTTTGTTTTCGTAAGCGGAATTAAGCCAGGTGGTTTTATCCTGAATGGCGGTGACGGTGACCAGTGATTTGGAGGCTTCCGCACCGATTTTTTTCATCTTGTTGTAGATGCCCTGGTAGTCATCAACATCGGGTTCGTAAGAAGCGATGACGCCTTCGATGATTTCATTGCTGTCGGGAAATTCGGGAATCACGACTTCCGGCTCGACAACGTCTTCTTTTATCATGTCTTCGGGAAGTATTTCATCAGTGGTCTCAAGAAGGGTAAGTTCGACTTTTTTGGATTCCTGTTCTTTTGAAAAGCCGTTCAGGGTTCCTTTTTCAAAAAAGAAAAAAACAAAGCATGCCACAAGAGCGAAAGTTACGGCCAGAGTAATGGTAAGAAGCGACTGCTTGATAACTTTTCGCTTGTTTATGGGACGCTCGGTGATTTTTTCCCTTAAAAATGTATAATCATTGTTTTCGTAAGAGTTATGCTGTTCGTTCATTTTTTCACATCTTTCGAAAAATAAATTAACGTTTCCATTCCTGTTAATAATAACACCCGTCCGGGTATGCTTCAACTTTAAATGGGAAAAGAAAGATTAAATAATACGCAAAAATTGCCGAAATATAACTTGTCGAAAGTGACCAGTGAGTTCCGTTTTAAAAAACGGAGACGGAACGAGCCCCAAAAAAGGAGATGCCGATGATTCATTTATATACTCAAAATACTGGCGAAACTCAGAATGTTACCGCACCTTTTTCAAAAAGCGACAATGATTCAAGAATTATAAAATCTTCCGAAATGGCCGTTCAGGTCGCATCGGGAAGCAATTTTCTTTCTTTATATTCCAATCAGAACGATATAGCCAAGGACGCTGAAAGCGGCGCCCTTCAATTTGATGTAAGAAACAATCTTGATTACATGACCGTTATGTCCAACACCATGAGCAGCGAAGACTTTAACAAAATGGTTGAAGACGGCGCAAAACCCGGTGATATGGACGAAGCAGAGAGCGTCAACACGCTCGACAGAATTAAAGCAAAAATGGCCGAAAGCGGTATGGTGGTAAGGGGATACAATGACGATCTTCCCATGGATGTGATTGAGGAAATCACCGGCAGCAAGGGTGCGGCAGAAGCTTTAAAAAAGGAATTTGAAGAAAGAGATCTTTCTTTAAACAAAGACATAGCCGACACGATTCGGGATGTATATAAAAAGGCGGACGAAATCACGGAAATCACGGACGGAATGTGCGATTACATTTTAAGAAATGCCATCGAGCCCACGATTGAAAATCTTTACAGAGTGAGATTCTGCGCGGCTGAAGTACCGTTTAAAGAGGGCGGATATTTCAGCGACGAATACGGTCACATCGTAAAAGACGGCGACGGTGATTTCGGAGAGTCCAAATATTTTGAAGAAAAGATTCATGAGATAGCATCGGATTTAAAGATAGAAGATTCCGAAGAAGAGAAAGAACTTTTAGAGGAAGGAAAGTGGCTTGTAAAGTCGAGAATTCTTTGCAATGAAAGAAACCTTTCGATACTTCACGAATTAAGAAATGTAAATCTCCCTCTTTCTGACGAAGAAAAGGCAGCGGTTGTAGCAAATGCGGTTGAAAGGGGAGTCGGAGCAAGCGAAGCGGAATATACCAAATCCGAAAATCTTTTAAAGAAAGCCGTCTGGGCAAAGGAAGTTGTCGACAATGCTACCGATTCCGATGTACAGGCACTGATTAACGAAGAAAAAGAATTAAACATAAAGAATCTTTCGCTCGTTGCAGGTTCGAATGTCAGGACCTTAAACGAGGGAGTGGAAGATCCGCGATTGATAACGGGCAAAAGAATTCTTGCCGAAGCGCGTCTTCAGATGAGCGTGGAAGCCAATTACATGATGATAAAGAGAGGCTTTTCGATAGAGATTACCGCGCTCGAAGAAACGGTTAATGTATTGAAAGCCCTTGAAGACAAGGTTAACAGAGAGTTTTTCGGAAACGATCCAGTAAAGGCCGCCGACAGTGCGGCTCTTTGGAAGGAAAGCCGTCAGGTTATCGCAGAGATGCCTTATCTTCCCGTAAAAGCAGTCGGCGATATCACAAAGAATTCAAATATCTTTTCGCTTAGACTCACATATGAGGTCGGCGTCGGATTAAAAGAGCAGTTTGACAAGGCACAGAAAACTTACGAAGCGGTCGGCACCGAAGTAAGAAGCGACCTTGGCGATGACATAAAAAAAGCTTTTTCGAATATTGACGATATCCTGAAAGAACAGGGTATGGAGATAAACGAAAACAACAAAAAGGCTGTAAGAATTCTCGGCTACAGCGAAATGGAAATTACCAAAGAAAACATTATTGATATTTCCGAAAAGGAAACGATGTTAAACAGAGTCATCAACAAGATGAATCCCGAGAACACATTAAAGCTTATAAGGGAAGGCATCAATCCTCTGGAAATCGGAATGGAAGAACTCGAAGCCAAGCTTGACGAGATGGGCCGCGATTCGATTTCCGTTGCAGGCAATTATGCATCCTTTATCTGTAAGCTCGACAGAGCCGGAGAAATAAGCGAAGAAGAAAGAAATTCATTCATCGGCATATACAGACTCCTTGACAAGATAGACAAAAGCGACGGAAAAGCTCTGGGCGATCTGGTTAAGGGTGAAGCTGATATTAATTTTAAAAATCTGCTGACAGCGATAAGAACAGGTAAAAGCAGGGGACTTAATATAAAACTCGATGAAAACGTCGGAGGAATTATTTCCGAATCGGGATATGATTTTGACATAAGCGAGCAGATAGCATCGGCGTTTACCACGATTTTGACATCCGAAGACGGTCAGGAAGAATACCTTAAGCGAGAGTACGAAGCCTACAGGGAAAGCCTTGTAAAAGATGAGAAAAATGCCGCAACGGAACTTGAGTTTTTAAACGAAAAAGTTACTCCGGAAAATATTAAAGCCATGGCCGAAATATTGGGCAACGACAAGGATTACAATCCTTGGAAAAAGATGGATGAACTTGCCGACAGACTTGAAGACAATTCCTTCAGAGAGGCGATGCAGGAGATAGCGGAATCTTTTGAAGACGAAGCAACCCTGGAAAAAGCATACGACAAAGTTATAAAAGAAGCAGGCGATGCCATAGGAAGAATCGCGGAAAGCGGTATCGGCGAGTATCTTGATATCAAGGCTATGCAGCAGACTTTCAAGCAGATCGGACTCGTCAGCAAAATGACGAGGGAAGAAAATTACGAAGTTCCTCTTATGCTTGAAGACGAAACTCTCAACATTCGCGTCAAGATTTTAAAGAAGGCCGAAAAAGAGGGAAAAGTATTCACATCATTTGAAACAGAAGAGTTCGGAAGCATTCTTGCACAGTTTACCGTTAACGACGGAGTATTGTCTGCATTGGTAGCCGGAGAGAGCAATATCGGGCTTGAAAGATTAAAGGAAAAGAGCAACTTTGAAGAAAGCTTCAAAAATGCAGGCTTTGAAGAGGTTACGTTTAATTATATTCAGACCGATATAATAAATGTAGATTATTTCAGACGGCATTTCGACAAAGCCGAGAGTGATCAGATGACCACGAAACAGCTTTACAATATAGCGAAAACATTTATTCAGACAGTTAAAAAGGCAGGTAGTAATTTATGAGAGTAGGAACAAACATTTCCGCATTGACAGCAAACAACGCATTAAAGAGAACAGATAACGCTTTAACAAAATCCATGGAAAAATTATCTTCAGGATTGAAAGTCAATCATGCAAAAGACAATCCCGCAGGCATTGCCATTGCCAAGAGAATGAATTCTCAGATTAACGGTCTTTCGATAGCGGGCGACAATGCAGCAGATGCCATTTCCGTAATCGAAACCGCAGACGGTGCACTCGGTGAGATTCATGCAATTCTTCAGAGAATGAACGAACTTTCCGTACAGGCAGCCAACGGTACAATGACCGACTCCGACAGAGAGACTCTTGATAATGAAATCAAGCAGTTAAAAGATGAGATAAACAGAATCTCAAGCACCACCGATTTTAACGGCAAACCTTTACTTGACGGAACATTCGATCTTAAGGGATATACTTCGGATCCCAACGTAAAAGTTGCTTATTATTCCGATGAAGTTGAAATCGGAAAATATATTCTTACAAATATCACAACAGGAACGGATGCAGACGGCAACTTAATCGTAACCGGAGCAACTCCCGACACGTCGGCAAACGGCGGATTCCCTGCAGATGCAATTGTTTCAAAGATAGCAGGAGACATGGTAACAATTACTGCATCAGGCGGATTTGAAGTTACTCTTCAGGCAAAGGCGGACGCATCCGATGTTACACTTGACCTTACGGGAATCGGAGCAATGCGTATGCAGATCGGTGCCAACGAAGGCCAGGCTCTCGCCATCAGAATTCCGGAAGTATCCTTGAGAATGACAGGCCTTACGGATCTTTCAATAGCAACCAAAGAGGGTGCGGACAAAGCAATGCAGAGCGTTTCCGACGCCATCAATTATATTTCATCCATCAGAGCAAGACTCGGTGCATATCAGAACAGACTTGAAAGTGCTTCCGAAAGTCTTGATGTTTCCGAAGAAAACATGACTTCGAGCTATTCGAGAATCATGGATGTGGATATGGCAAGTGAAATGACAACCTATACCACACAGCAGGTTCTTATTCAGGCAGGTACCAATATGCTTGCACAGGCTAACGAGAGACCTCAGCAGGTATTACAGCTTCTTCAGTAATTGCATTTGACTTCAGATCGTCACAGGAAAGGCGGCAGACATGACCAACGAAAAAAAACAGGCTTTTACATTAAGAATTACTTCAGCCAACAGAACGGAATTAATTGAAATTCTCTATGAAATGCTTCTTGAATACGTCGATGACGCAAAAGCGGCAATCGAGAAAAACGACATTAACGAAATCCACGACTCAATAAGAAAAGCCAGAGGATGCTTAAGAGAGTTAATGGAATCGATTGATTTCGAATATGACATTGCGGGTTATTTCATGAGTTTGTATGCATACGTCAACAAAGAGCTTCTACTTGCCGAGATAAGAAAAGACGTTAAAATTTTTGATAATGTAAAAGTGGTAATCGAGCCTTTAAGAGATACGTATATTGAACTTGCAAAGCTTGATAAATCCGAACCTGTAATGCAGAATACACAAAAAGTTACCGCGGGTTTAACTTATTCAAAGAACAACATAAACGAATCATTGGATGAACAAAACAACAGAGGATTCTACGTTTAGTAGAATCCTTTTTTTAGGGAATTGACCTGATACACTGCAAAAGATATAATTTTTACAGATGTATTTTTTTGATTATCGCGAAAGACTTAACGGAGTTTATAAATGTCTGATTTGACAAGTGAAGTTAAAGATGAAAAAAGAGCGGTTTTGGAGGATCTTATAGAAAGATTTAATTCCGCCGTTTCTGTTTTTGAATACGAAGATTTGAAATCCGAATTCGAGGAACTCGGAGACAGTTTTATTCCCGATGCAAAAAAATACGCAAACGAATGTGCAAAAAAGATAAAGAGCATTAACGAAGAGAAAAAAAATATTGATTATCAACTGGCAATAAGTTCTTTAAACAAAGCAAAGAGCGCAAAAGAGTACGACGAGTTGAAAGAATATTTTGACGAGCTCGGGGATTATAAATCAGCCCGATACTACAGCGGTCTTTGCTTAAAAATCAAAGATGAAATTATCACAACGGAAAGTTATAAGAATCAGGCCGTCCGAACAGAAAACAAAAATTATTCTTATCAGAGTAAAACTGCGAATGCTCCGGTAAGAAAAAGCAATACGGTTCGAACCCAAAAGAATCTGAAAGAAATCAGCGAAAACGCCAAAACCGCAACCCTTATCACAGTACTCATATTCAGGGTACCGTGTTTGCTTTGCGGTTTCTTAATGATAATTATTTTCGGTATAGACGCAACGGATATGTATGCGGTGACAATGATTATGATTTTAATAATAGGGATGATTCTTGACGTAATCAAAATCGGCTACTGCTTTTTTACTTTTTCGGAAGCGGGGACTGTTTTTGAAGAAAAGGCTTTTTTATTGGGTGCCGTTAACAGTATAGATAATTCTTTCCTTCAGACCTGCGTCAGATTAACGGTTCACGCAGCCATAACAATTCTCTATTTCATAATAGCCTGCGCCGTAATGATTGTTACGATTTTCGCAGGTATTTGATTTAAGTTTCAAATGGGAACTTAAGTATTCCGCTTCGGTCAATTTCAACAAAAAAATTAAAAAAATAAAAATTTTTCTTTACAAATTTCACAACGCCGATTATAATCGAACTTACCCCAAAGGGTAAGATTCGAATTCTTAAAGGGAGAATTCTCCCACATTTTCCTGATATTACAATTTAATAATCAAAGAAAAGGAAGTGATAAACAATTTTTTTGTTACTGTTTATTTTATTCGGAACAGTTATGTTCGATTTGACTTCCGATAAAATTCCAAACTGGTATTTGGCGTTGTCTATGGTTTTGCTTCTTATCCAAAAATTCTTTTTTGGCGAACCTGATTTTATCGGAACTTTTTTCTCAGTTTTATTTCCCTTATTTATATTATTTCCGCTTTTTGCCTTCGGGCTTTTCGGAGGTGCGGATCTAAAAATCATAGGACTGCTCGGTGTTTGTTTTTCTTTTAAAGATGTGATGCAAATTTTCGTTATTTCGCTTTTCTTCGGACTTCTTTTTGGACTTGCAAAAGCATTCGTCAACCGCACTTTCTTTGAAAGATTCAGACTTCTTTTCCTCTTTTCAAAAAATGTTTTAAATAAGGCTTTGATGAAGGATAAGGATTTGCTTGAACAGTCGTATCTTGAATTTTTGGATAAAGAAACCCTTAAAAAGGGATGCATACATTTTTCGCTGCCGATTCTTTTGGCAGTAGTTACGAAGATGATTTCAGGAGGTTGATTTGAAGAAGAAAACTTTGGCGTTGTTTGACTCCAATCTGAATTATATGGAAAAGCTTTACAGATATCTTGAGGATTGCAGAAAAATCAAATTATCGATTTGCGCATTTACCGATGAAGAAAAACTGATTGAGTACATGGACAGGGAAAAGATAGATTATCTGATTGCTTCGGAAGACAAGAAAACGGATTTTTCGAGAGTCGGTCAGGTGATTTACATACATGAAAATTTTCAAAATGAAGGAATATATCGATATACTCCCGCGGACGGAGTGGTGGACAGACTCACGAAAATTATAGGTTTGGATATTAACGAAGGAGAATTCAGCAATACCGATTCGAAAGTTATCGGAGTTTTTTCGCCGGTCGGCAGGACAATGAAAACTTCGTTTTGCACGGTGCTCGGTCAGATGCTTGCAAAGAAAAACAGGGTTTTATATTTGAATTTCGAGAGCTTTTCGGGGATGTGTTCGGCATGGAACGCGCCCAGAAACGGAGACATGACGGATATCCTTTATTACTTTAACAACATAAGGGGAGAGTTCGTAAACAAATTCCGCGAAAGCTTAAGCAATTACAACGGACTGGATATGATTAAACCTGCATTTTACTATATCGATCTGGCGTATATTACACCGGATGTCTGGGATGATTAAGCCGAAAGAATTTTTAAATTATAATATTTATGTTGATAAGTCTTATTAAATAATAGAACAAAGGGCTTTGCGAATTTTGAATGAAAATAAAAATAAACAGTGTAAAATTTGGGTTTTAAAAATATAGTATAAGAAAGTGTTCTATTGAAGAGTGATATTTTTAAAATTATTTTTTAATGAAAGCAGGATGTTTAAGTATGTTTTTTTAATAGAAGATTATTAATTATATACCAAGTTGAAATATGGTAATAATTTGCTATCTCATATACGGCTCACCATCAAACATATCTTCTTGGCCAAAATCGCCTAGTTTTCCATCAGTAATTACAATTTTATCGCTAGAAGTATTTGAATCTCCGTTTTCTCCGTCATTAATAGCAAATATTAAATCTGATTTTGCTTATATCTTGGAATGCGGTCACATTTTTTTCTTTAATGAACTCGCCGTCAGGTCCTATGAAGGCACATATATCTTTATGCCAAGCACCAATAGCAACAGTATCATTGTAAATTATTAAGTAGCATTCTCCATCTTCGAGTGTGGGATTTTCATTGTTTTCTAAGCTAATCATAGTAACGTGAAAAGTAATATCAATATTTTGATTGTTCATTTTTTTCCTTTCTGATTTGCATCATTAGTATTCTTCTTCATCTTCATAATCTTCTAAGTCATCGTAATCCGGTTCTCCATCGAAATAGAAGGTCAAGGAACCATCAGATTGGTTTTCTATTGCAAGCATCAGAACAGCTCCATCAGAATCATAGTAGTATTCTGAATCTGCGATACAATCAACAAAAGAAGTGGCTTTGAAAAGATCATTTATTTTTTTAATAAATTTATTAGGTTTCTTCGAGGCTGGCATATCTTCACCATAGACGGTTTTTTCAATTTGTAGTAGGAGGTCGCTAGCATTTTGAACTGACTCGGAGAGCTCTGCTTCTAATAGTTTTAATTTCTCAAGATCAACCGTTGAAGTATCAGCATTTGGTTGGGGCTCAAGTTGAAAAACAAAGTACTTAATTATTAAGCGAAGGCAGGTGGCTTGGGGAAGTTTCGCTCGCGGAGATATTGAAATTGAAAGGTGGTCTAAAGCGGATTTTTCCATATTAAAATTTCTACATATACAACTAGAAGGAGAGTCATAAGGAAGGAAATGACGAAGGACAGTTTCATAAGAACTCTCAGGTACAGTATCATAGAAGCGATTAACGGATTCTGATGCGAGGTGTGAATCTCGTACTGAAGTGGCGGATTCTCCAGGGTGCCATGCGTTCCGTAATATCTCAAATTCTTTTTTGTTTTGGGCATCTAATGCGAAGGTGTGATACATTTTTATGCCATCCTTTCTTTGGTAATGTTTATTCTAACAAACAATTTATGTTGTTTCAAAAGCACAAAACCATAATATACCAAAACAGACATAAATGCAAGAAAAATCGTATCGCTTCTCAAAGTTGCATAATTTGCGGCATATAAATCTTTTTACACACGATCAATCCGCCTTTGTTTGGGTGTAGATATAAGTTACATACTTAATGGTTTCCAAAAAAATATATCCTATTGCAATAATTAGAAATGTTTTATATGGGTTGTTGACAGATATATATTTAAGGCTTAAAATATTAAAAAAAGTTAGGGTGTATAACCCTAACGAAAATGAAAGGAAAAACCTATGCGTATTATATCTAATTATTCTCCAGAAGAAACTGAGGCCATTCTACGTGCAGCTGAAGAACAAGGAGTTTCTGCAAATCAATTGCAGGCTGTTGCATTAACGCTCTATGTTGGCGTTCCAAGAACAGCTTCTTTTTCATCGACTCAGATATACCAAATAATAGATGATTATATTTCAAATATGAAGCCCGGTGAGAAGATGATTTGTAGTACTCCCTTTTCAAGCCCTTGCCCAGTTATTTGGGCAAGAATGACTAGGAACGACAAAGGCATAGCTGCGAAATACATCCGAAAGTATAAAAATAACGGAACATTAAAAATTTGTTATAAAAAGCAAAATTTGAATTATTACGAAAGACAATAACTACAAATTGAATACTCCTTCAAATTTATTCCTTGTCTTTTTTATGTATAAGTATCTGATTATATTATTGGAGGACCGTTGATGTCGAAGGTTTTATATATAAAGGCTAACTTCGAGTATTATTTTATAGATCTAGATAATGATTTCAAAATGTACAAGCAGTTCCTATCTGGAGATCCTGCAATTTGTTATATTAAAGATGAATTGTACTTAATTAGCGATTGTAAAGCAAAAGACAATCATTATCATATAAATGCGCTAGCAACTCGAGTACTTAGGGCATACCACCCTTCTTATAATGACCTTATTTATGGAGATGTACTTATCATAGGGGAAAAAGGAGCAGGTCTATCTCGTGAGCGTATAGTTGAATTACAACATTTACTAGAATGTGAGGAGTAAAATAATGAATACAGGAAAGCAATTAGAAACAACTAGATTGTACCTTAAACCTGCAAACAATGAAAGAGATATAATCCCATTCCTATCTATGTTAAGAGATGACGGAGATTTTACATTATATGCTTCCTGCGAGTACAGTGAATGCATATTCCAACATCGGTTTAGCAATTATTTTAAAAGGTATGATAGGTATTCGCTATTGAAGATTATTATGACACGATATAATTTCAGCTTTTCTGAATAAGGGGATTGAAACAATATGATTACGACACTATATAAGCCTTTTCAAGGTTGGTCTGACGGTGGAGGCATATATATTTTATCCGATTTACATTTTGAAGATGCAGACTGTAAATTGATGGATTCGAACTGGATAACACCGGAAGTACAAATAGATATTATCAATAAAAAAGTTAAAAAGAACGATACTTTCGTGTGCTTGGGTGATGTAGGCAATCCTAAATATCTCCCTTTAATAAAAGCAAAAAAGAAGATTCTACTTTTAGGTAACCATGATCCTAAGGGTGCATACAAAGAGTATTTTAGCGAAGTGTATAAGGGCCCACTTTTTATTTCTGACAAAATACTTTTGTCGCATGAGCCGGTGCATGGACTATCTTGGTGTCTTAATATTCATGGACATGATCATAACAACAGAGAAGAGTATAAAGAAGGATGTAAGCATATAAATGTTGCGGCAAATGTATGCGGGTATACTCCTATTAATCTTGGTCAATTAATCAAAAGTGGTATTTTGTCGGATATAGATAGTATTCATCGCCAAACTATCAACGGAGCGATTGAAAGAAAGAGACTAAATTTGCCTAGAATATAAAATCTTAAATTCCAATAATAAAACTGGGATTATTCCTATAACGAGATCTTATTAAAGAAGGGAAAAAGAAGGAGACATCGGTAAGTGAATAAAAAAGAAATATCCGCCTTTTCAGATGGAGCAGGTAATGTAACGCTATCAGGGTTTACCTTTCTTATAAATAAACGACCCGAAGAATTTGAGGTGTGCTTGCTTATAAAAAAATCAGGATATCTGAGCGCCGGTTGTTGGTTAACCAGTTCGCTATACCCAGATGGTCGCTTCCTTCAAGGCCATAGTGGCTTTATTGAAGCTACAGATGTACTTGCTTGGATTCCAATAGAAAAAGCATCGACTGATATAAATAGAATGTGCTGGAATCCTGCTTACCATCCCATTGCTTTTTTTGCAGATTGCTTTACAGTTTATGCCAAAGATAATGATCCCCGTCTGGTTATTGAATATACAGGAGGAGCTGAAGAAGTAGTTTTGATTTATCTGGATGTAATTACAGGTAAAATTGATGGTGACAGCTGCGATTTTAAGGAAACATTAAGAGCCTTTTATACTGATAATAAAGAAAGACTAGTGAAGGATTACTATAATGGTAAATACAATGTTTTACCTAATTGGTAAGTCCATTTTCGGAATTGTGAGTCTGGAGAGTAATATTGAATGTTTGATTCGAGGGAATATTATTAAATGAGAAAGTACATCATCAAAGTTAATGATATAGAATATCATTCATATAAGGAATTGTGTACGGATTTGGATATTGATTATGCAGTATTCATGAAAGTAAAACATGATAATCCAGAAATATCCCAATTGGATTTATTAAAACATTTTTATGAACATGTTTTAGTAAAGATGATAGATAGTTCTTTTTTAGTAAATGAGAGATTTAAGAAACCCTAAACAAATCATATGGGGACACTTTTCCAAATAGGGACATTGGTAATTAAAAACCAATTAACTGTATTTGCATTATAATTTAAATTCTATTAAAGAATTATACTTAGCTTATTGCAAAGCATCAGTATTGGATTAAATTCTCAATATGATATCAGGAAAAAAACGCAGAAAATAATTAGATGTAGAGGGGTTAGTAAATGAGAACTGAAGAAACTAATCACGATGAGATCCCAAAGTATATAAAGAGAAAAAGAAGCAATATTTCTAATTCTAGGAATAAAACGGATCATAAACATCAATACAGTAAATGCCTGTTAATATACAAAGAACGTCCATATCTGGCCAATTATTGTACGAAATGTGGAAGGATACGTGATTGGGATTTTTGTAGGAAAAAATGTGAGAATGGTTACATGTTGCTTAGAGATGACGAGGTCTATGAATTATACAAAGATTTGATACAATTTAGAGTAGATGACTTATACTTAAAAAACTTGTCAGTTTTTCTAAATGGGAAGTTGGAGGCATAAATGGAATCAATCGAAGAATTTAAAGTATTTGCTAGAGAAAAATACAAAGATTTTGACAGCGATGAGGAATGGCTGGATTACATATATTCCTATGCGTTGGAACATAACCCAGTTTTTACCGAGAGTTTGTGCCTTGGAACACCGGGGATATATTGTATTCATCAAGATGAAGAAAATGCAGATTGCGGTCAATGCTTATTAGAGGACATAAATGTGGTTAAAGATTGGTTTGGTATTACGGAGTAAAAATAGTATCACACAAATTCAAAAGTATCACAAAGTATCACACAAAAATTTCGAGAATGGTCTCATAACTTAAAAGTTTTGATACTGTTTTGAAAATCCCTATTTAAAAGGTTTTAAACGGTCTCATAATATGGTATCATAAGTGTATCGTATTTTAGACCGTTTTTTGATTTATAAGGAGTGTGAAAATGGTATACGGATATGCTCGTGTAAGTACAAAAGGGCAGGCTAAAGACGGAAATAGTATTGAGGCTCAAATTGAAACTTTATCATCTGCCGGGGCCAAGGAAATCTATAAAGAAGCATTTACAGGAACTACAACAAAGCGTCCGGAACTTGAAAAATTATTAAAGAAACTTCAAAAGGGTGATACGCTGATTGTTACAAAACTTGATCGAATTGCGAGAAGTGCATCTGAAGGTTCTCAATTAATCCAAGGCTTGCTAGACAAAGGAATAAGTGTGAATGTTCTTAATATGGGCAAGATGGATGATACAGCGACAGGTAAACTTGTATGTCATATCATGTTTGCTTTTGCAGAGTTTGAGCGAGATATGATAGTAGAAAGAACTCAAGAAGGGCGAATAATTGCTAGAAAGAATTCTAATTTCAAAGAAGGCAGGCCTAAAAAGTATAGTAATAAGCAGATAGAACATGCAATAACATTATTAGAGACTCATAGTTATAAGCAAGTAACGGAAATGACGGGAATAAGTAAAGCTACACTTGCCAGGGCAAAGGCAAAAATGGAAGTATAAATAAATCCATAAAAGGAGAATAAAAAGATGTCAGAAGCAAAAATAATTGATGCATTGTGGGATGATTCACCGGTGGATGTAACGTCGGAAGCAAACTTTATTTGGTCTATTGCGAACAAGCTCAGAGGTTCATATATGCCGGATAAATATGGTGATGTTATTATTCCGATGGTTATTATCAGACGTTTTGAATGTGCCTTGGAAGAGACGAAAAACATTGTTATCGAAACGCACAAGAAGAATCCGTCGTTTCCCGCAAAGGCAATGTTCAAGGTTTCTAAATATAACTTCTACAACACCAGTGAATACACATTAAAAGAACTCTGCAATGATTCGGATCATATTGCAGCTAACTTTAAAGTATATTTGCAGGGCTTTTCTGCAAACATTCAGGATATTCTTAAAGAGTTGGAAATAAACAAACATATCGACAAGATGGATAAAGACGGGTGCCTGTTTTCTGTTGTAAAAGCATTTTCCGAACTGGATTTAAGCCCCAAAACATACGACAGTATCAAAATGGGATATATATTTGAAAACCTGATTGGACGTTTCTATCAGAACGTAGATGCCGGACAGTTTTATACCGGTCGTGACATTATCAAAATGATGGTTTCCGTGTTAATTGCAGAAGGATGCGACGATATCTTTGACGACGGAAAAATCATTACCGTATGTGACCAAGCTTGTGGAACCGGCGGTATGTTATCTACTGCATTCAGTTATTTGAAGCATTACAACCCAACTGCAGATGTACGCCTTTTCGGACAGGAGTTTATGGGACAGTCCTACGCCGTTGGCCTTGCAGAGATGCTGATTAAAGGGCAGAATGCTGACAATTTCCGCCATGCCGATACATTCAAGGAAGATTGTTTCCCTGATGTAAAAATGCGGTTTTTAATTGAAAATCCGCCATTTGGAACCCCTTGGTCCGGAGCGGATGCAAAAGACGGACAGGAAGACGCCGTTAAAAAGGAATATCAGAAGAGCGATTGGAGTAATGGTGTGAAGCATATTACAGGTCGTTGGGGAGCTGGCCTTCCCGGAGGCGGTGATTCACAGATGCTTTTCATGCAATCTGCAATTGCCAAACTTGATGATAAGGTTGGCCGCGCAGCCATTATTGAAAACGGTTCTCCGTTATTTACGGG
>DFEM01000058.1:0-19235 GCA_002369155.1 Lachnospiraceae bacterium UBA3802
ATCTGGTGGGGCGAAGAGCCGCGCATCATGGATACATTTGCGGAGAGTTATAACTTTGATGGCATTACGGTGATTCCGTTTTGCACTTCAGGCAGCAGCGGAATCGGAAGGAGCGGACAGAATCTTGCTGACAATGCAGGAAGCGGCAATTGGATTGAGGGCAAACGTTTCGGCGGCGGAGCATCGGAAGATGAGATAAGATCCTGGATAGAAGGTTTGCAGTAAAGAAAGAAGAACAACTGAGACAGGTGGGGTGAATTGAATGAAGATAACTGTACTTATGGGAAGTCCCAATCGGAACGGTTCAACAAGTATTCTTGTAAATGAGTTTAAAAGAGGAGCAGAGGAGGCAGGGCATTCTTGCGAAGTAATAGATGTATGCCACTCCAATATCCATCCGTGTATAGGATGTGTGGCCTGCGGATATGAAGGCCCCTGTGTTCAGAAGGATGATGTGGAGACAATCAGGAAAAAACTCCTTGCATCCGATATGGCAGTATTTGCGACTCCGTTGTATTATTATGGTATGAGCGCCCAGTTAAAAACTGTGGTAGACAGATTCTGCGCCTATAACGGCAGTCTTAACGGAAGACATCTAAAATCCGCACTTCTGACTGTTGCGTGGAATGCGGATGACTGGACCTTTGAAGCACTTGTGTCACACTATAAAACTCTTGTCAGATATATTAATTTTGATGATAAGGGAATGATACTGGGATATGGATGCGGAAGTCCGGGAATGACAAAAAGAAGCGGATACCCGGATGAAGCATACCGTCTCGGAAAGAGTTTGTAATTTAGAGCAGGGTACGCATGAAGATTAAAGACACGGTCAAAGATTATGATGAAGTATGTGCGATAAAGCACGCGGCGCATGTTAAGCCTGAGAAGCAGTCGGTTCTTTTACGAAAACTGATTAAGCTTTTATCAAAAGGCGAATTGAAGGCGACGCGTTTTACGTATGAAACTGAAGGCATGGAGAAGCTTGGCAAAGACGAACCATGCCTTATTCTCATGAACCATTCGTGCTTCACGGATTTGCAGATAGTCGGTACCCTCTTTGCCGACAGGCAGTATCATATAGTCTGCACCAACGACGGTTTTGTCGGCAAAGCCGGTCTCATGCGAAAAGTCGGATGCATTCCCACATGCAAATTCATAACAGATTTAAACCTTGTAAAAGACATGAAATATGTTTTTGAAGAACTGAAAAGTTCGGTGGTAATGTATCCCGAAGCAAGCTACAGTTTTGACGGAACAGAGACGCCGCTTCCTGCGAGTCTTGCAAAATGTCTTAAGCTAATGAATGTGCCGGTTGTAATGATCAAAACCGAGGGCGCATTTTTAAGGGACCCGCTATACAATAATCTTCAAAAAAGAGATGTTGATATAAAAGCATGTGTTAAATATCTCCTTTCGCCCGAAGATATCAGGCAAAAAAGCAATGAAGAACTTAATGAAATATTGAGTGCTGAATTTAAGTACGATCATTTCAAATCGCAGCATGAAAAGAATGTCATTATTGATGAACCTTTCAGAGCGGACGGACTTCATCGCGTATTATACAAATGCCCTTCATGCAAAAGCGAAGGACATATGTTAGGCAAAGGAATACATATAACATGTGAGGGCTGCAAAAAAGAGTATACGCTTGAGGAAAACGGAACACTTTCCGCAAAGGATGGAAAAAGCGAATTTACATATGTAACGGACTGGTATGCATGGGAGAGGGAAGAAGTCAGAAAGGAACTTGAAGAAGGCACTTATCTTCTTGACACCGATGTGGAAATAAAAATGCTCGTGGATCTGAAAAGCATATACAGCGTCGGTGAAGGCAGACTTATACACAATAAGGACGGATTCAACCTGACAGGCTGCGAGGACAGATTAAAGTATATTCAGTCCCCAAAAAGCAGCTACAGCCTCTACGCCGATTACTACTGGTATGAGATAGGAGATATGATTTGTATCGGCAACACACAGGTTCAGTATTACTGTTTTCCCAAAAACCAGGAAAAGGCAATCGTTGCAAAAGCCAGACTTGCTACTGAAGAATTGTATAAAATGACACGTTGAGAAATGTATTGCCAATAATCCGAGAGTGAAGAAGACAATGCGGATTACGAAAGTTTTACACCCGAAGAAATGTATGATATGCTTGAAAAATAAGAAGCAAAGCGATTATTGATGTTGTAAAAGGAGAAAAAATGGACGCAAATTTTAACAACGAACAGAATGATTTTGTTCAGGAAGAATTTATTGAAGCAGACAATTCAAAGAAGTTTGATGAAGTGGCACCCGATCACCTTCCCGAGAATATAGGAAAAGCGAAAACTTCGTTTGAACTTGGTCTTATCGGTTTACTTGGAAGTATTGCATGCATATTCTTTTATTTTGTTTTACAAAGGATGCTTTATGTTATGATTTTGCTTCCCGTTATGCCGGTTGCAGGTATTGTCATCGGCATCGCTGCATTAAAGAATGACAGAGGACTTCCCAAAGCATACATAGGAATTGTTTTAAGTGTACTTTCGATTCTCCCGACATTGCTTTGCGTGTTCCTTTTCTTGTGGGAAATGTTTCTATACAGACTTTTTTAAATTTATCAGGAAACGAAACGGAGGGTTATCATGGAAAATCTATTTGGTGAAAATACGAAGAAACTCGGATTCGGTATGATGCGACTTCCGGAGCTTTCGACATCCGGAAAGTTTGGAAATATTGATATTGAGTTAACCAAAAAAATGGTGGATTACTTTATATCCGAGGGCTTTACATACTTTGACACGGCATGGATGTATTGCGGCTTCAAGAGTGAGGATGCTGCAGGTGAGGCACTTGTAAGCAGACATAAAAGAGATGAATTCACTCTTGCGACCAAACTTCATGCCGGATTCTTCAAAAATGAAGATGAAATGGAGAATGTGTTTAAGACACAGCTTGCGAAAACGCGGGTTGATTATTTTGATTATTATCTTCTTCACGATCTCGGAGAGGATCATTACAAAAAGTATCAAAAATTCGGATGCTTTGAATGGCTCGCAGATAAGAAAAAAGCGGGATTCGTTAAGCATATGGGCTTTTCTTACCATGACAGAGCCGATTTGCTCGATAAGATTTTGAGCGAACATCCCGAGGTTGAATTTGTTCAGCTTCAGCTTAATTATCTTGACTGGGAAAGCGAGGCAATTCAGTCAAGAAAATGTTACGAAGTGTGTGAAAAACACGGAAAACCCGTGATTGTCATGGAACCCGTCAAAGGCGGAACGCTTTCAAATGTGGTGCCCGAAGTTGAAAAACTTTTCAAGGATTATGAACCGGATATGTCGGTCGCTTCCTGGGCAATCAGATTTGCGGCAAGCCTGCCGAATGTTAAGATGGTTTTATCCGGCATGGGCAATATGGATATGCTTACGGATAATACAGGGTATATGAAAGAATTCAAGCCCCTGAATAATGAGGAACTTGAGATAATAAAGAAAGCTACGGATGTGATTAATTCAAGTATAGCCATACCTTGTACGGGATGTGCATACTGCGTGGACGGCTGTCCGATGAACATACCGATTCCGAAATACTTCTCTCTTTATAATGCTGAATTGCAGGAGTATGAAGGCAAACCTTTTACATCTCAGGGTGAATACTTCGACAGACTCACACAGGTATACGGCAAACCGGGCGATTGCATCGGATGCGGCAAATGTGAAAATATATGCCCACAGCATCTTCCGATAAGAGATAACCTTAAACTCGTGGCTTCTCAATTTTGCGGCTGACAGACAAAAAATCGTGATGGCGTTTATAGGGGTAAAGAATGAACAGCATTAAGAAACATTATTGTCCGTCGTGCGGCGGTAATCTTATTGTTGATAACGACAAACAGCTTTATTATTGTGCATCCTGCGGATCGACTTATGATTACGAATATTTCAGAGAAGAAGAGATGCATAATATGGCGGATACATATCTTTCGCGAAGAGAATTTATGGCTGCTGTCGATGCATACAGGTTTATATTAAGAAAGGATCCTCATGATTTTCGTGCGCTCAGAGGGCTGATGCTTGCGGCGGCGTACATGGATAAAATGGATGATCTTTTACGCGGGGAGAAAACAAAAGCGTTTTCATATAATTCGGATATGGTTAAAGAAGTTATCGAAAGCGCTTCGGATAAAGACAGAGCTTATTTTGAGGAGTTTGGCAATATCTATTCTGACAAGAAGAAATTGTATGACATGATTAATAAACTTGAAACTCTTCGTAAAGACAGGAGAATGGCGGATGATTCAATTAAACTCAAAAGCATGGCCGGAGATGTGAATGAGGCACTTGGAATTATGATTATTTCCGGTTTGCTTTTGGTGGGAGCAATTTTCATGGGGATAGTAATGACCGTTATGATGGAGTCAATCTGCGGGTTTGGAATGATTTTTTTGGCGTGGGGTTTCATTTCATTTATATTGTTTATTTCAAGTTATAAAAACTATAAAAAGGCAAAAAGGATAAATGCATCTACTGCGGGGCTTTATAACGATTTAAATAACCTTGGAGATAAGATAAAAGAACTTGAGGAGAAAACAGATATACTTGCGGCCGATATAAGGAAAGCCAGTATTGATTTTGTAGAGAAAGATAAATTGATATAAAAAGGCATGCAAAAATGAAAAAAGACTACCGATACTGAAAGACCATCGAATATCGATGGCCTTTTTTCTTTGATTTTTTGAGTGATAACTTTTGCTTATGACAGATTATAAAATACATATATTAGCAAAAAAGAGCGATTACAGATACAATCCAATTCATAAACTCAAAAACAAGTGATGTATCCGAGAGGTGAAGCACATGTATGTAGAACTCAAAAACATAAATAAAAGATTCGGCGACTGCCAGGCTTCAAAAGATGTAAGCTTTGAAATCGAAAAAGGAAAACTCATCGGATTGCTTGGACCAAGCGGAAGCGGTAAGACAACGATCCTTCGAATGATAGCGGGACTTGAGAAACAGGATTCGGGAGATATTTACATTAACGGCAAGCTTGTCAATGAATTAACACCAAGTCAAAGAGGAGTCGGATTTGTTTTTCAAAATTACGCTTTGTTTCCTTATATGACCGTTTATGACAACATTGCATACGGACTCAGAGTCGAAGGCAAAGATAAAGCATATATAAAAGAGAGAGTTACCGAACTTTTGGAACTCGTAAGTCTTTCGGGATTGGAAAAAAGATATCCCGATCAGTTATCGGGAGGACAGAGACAAAGAATCGCACTTGCAAGAGCGCTTGCTCCCAAACCGGAACTCCTTCTTCTTGATGAACCGTTTGCAGCGATAGATGCAAAGGTCAGACAGGAATTGAGAACGTGGTTAAGAAGAACAATAGATAAAATCGGAATTACAAGCATATTCGTAACACATGACCAGGATGAAGCAATAGAAGTTGCAGATGAAATCGTTATTACGAATGAAGGAAGAGTAGAACAGGTCGGCGATCCTGTGGATATATATCTTCATCCCAAGACTTCATTCACGGCAAAGTTTATCGGTAAATCCAGTGTAATAACAGATTACCGCAAATTAAAAGGATTCAATGATGAAGGCGAAGGAACCGAAGCAGTCATCAGACCCGAATTTGTTGAACTTCTTACAAACGATTCTCCCAAAGGCAACGATCCTTCATATGAAGATGCTATGGTTGAACAGAGCATTTTCAGGGGCGACAGTTTTGAAGTGATTCTGGATATTGACGGATTAAAGATAAAAGCAAATTCGCCTCTGGTAAACGGACCTCTTAAGAGCGGTGACAGGGTTAAGGCATTTATCAATATGATTTACATCATCCGCGGTGAAGAAACATATCAGGTTAAGAACAGCTCGCTTGATGATTCGAATACCTACTTCATCTAAAGGAGAAGACAAATGGAAAAGAAAGAAATCAGTATAGCAGAAAGAATTCTGAAAATCGGAGTTATTTCATGGGCAATAGTATTAATAGCATGGAGCATTGTCGGATATAACTACGAAGAAATATTTTTCCCGTCACCCGCGGAGACATTAAGAGCACTTATAGAGATCATTCAGGACGGAACACTCGGTGCGGATATACTGGCATCACTCAGAAGAATCGGAAAAGGATGGGGACTTGCAATTGTAACTGCCGTACCGATTGGCCTTGTAACGGGGCATTTTAAACCGGTAAGACTTTTAGTGGAACCTGTGTTAAATCTTTTCAGATTTATCCCGGCGATAGCATTAACTTCCATGTTTCTTATTTGGTTTGGCGTTGATGATAAATCCAAGGTTGCACTTATATTGTATGCGGCATTTTTCCCGATTTTCGTCAATACCATCGCAGGTGTTGTAACGGCAGACAAATCTCTTGTTGAGGCAGCATCCTGTATGGGAGCAGGTAAGCTTAGAGTTTTCTTTACGGTAATTGTTCCTTCGGCAATTCCGAATATATTTACCGGAGTAAGACTCGGACTCGGATCAAGTATCATCTGTGTTATTGCGGCAGAAATGCTTGTCGGCGGAGACGGACTCGGATATCTGATTCAAAGTTCGAGAATGTATTACAAGACGGCATGGGCATTTGCAGGTATCTTTACACTTGCACTTATAGGTTTTGTACTTGACAGATTGTTGTATTTTGCAGGCAAAAAAACTCTGAAACATTTTGGAGTAAAATAATAAATTCGATTTAATCGAATAAATGAAAGAGAGGAAAAAAAGATGAAAAAGAAATTATTCAGTTTATTAATAGCAGGAGTGTTGACGGCAGTTTCGCTTACGGGATGTACCAATACCGTATCCGTAGCCGATCAGGATCGTACTTCGGGAAGCAACGAAAGCGTTACAGGCGATACAGTCAATAATGAAGCTGGAACAGCAACAGATGAAACAAGCGAAAAAACACTTCTTCGTCTTGCAGTTATGACAGGCGGTCTTGATCAGTATATCGATGAAGTCGGAGAGTGGCAGGGAATCTTTGATAAGCACGGACTTGATGTTGAAATTACAGAGTATGTTTACGGTATTGCAACAATCGATGCAATCGTAAACGGTACTGCTGATATCGGAAACATGGCAGACTATGCAACAGTAAACCGTCTCGGTAATACATATGGTGTTACAGACCTTAAGATTTTCTCGGATCTCGGAGCACCTGTCGGTGACAAGGTTGGCGGACTTTATGTAGCACCCGAGTATGCGGATGATTTAAGTTCTCTTGACGGAAGCAAAGGATTCATGACTACAACAGGAACAGTAGTTGACTATTATATTGCAAGATCAATTGAGTACCTCGGATTTGATTATGACAAACAGAATATCATTGCAATCGATTCTGTTCAGACCGGTCTTGCAGTAGCAAGCGCAGGAGATGCATCAGCATATTTTGTAAGCGGCGCTTCGGCAGCACGTTTCGATGAAATCGGCTGGGTTAAGGTAGCATCTGCAGACGAAATCGGAATCAGCACAACAGCTTATCTTCTCTCAACAGAAGGATTTATTACAGACAATACCGATGCACTTGCACAGTACCTTCTTGCAGTAGATGAAACAATTGATTTTATCAACAACAACCTTGATGAAACTGCTGAATATCTCGGAGAAAAACTCGACCTTGTTCCCGAAGATTTCAAGGCTAACTGGAAGAACAGAGTATTCGTACACGGACTTAACGCAGATTCTGCAGAGCACCTTCAGGAGATTGAAAAGTGGGCATACGAGGCAGGAAGATTTGAGACAGACTATAAGGTAACAGAATTCTATGATGTAAGACCTGCTACCGTTGCTTTCCCTGATGCAATCACAGTAAAACTTGACTAATCCAAGACGAGAAAGGAGCAGACTATGGGATATCCCAGCGTATTTCCAACAGGAGTATTACAATTTGACAAAGAAAAAACATGGAGCGGATATACAATATTACCGACGGTAAAAGGAGCACTTCTTATCGATATGAACGGTAATGAAGTTAATCTTTGGGCAGGTCTTGGCGGCTTCCCCAACAAGATTCTTCCCGGCGGATACGTACTCGGTACGACAGGCAGAAGAGAATCAAAGAAAGCTTATCAGGATCAACTTGATTTGGTTCAGGTCGACTGGGACGGAAATATTGTATGGAAATTCGATCATACAGAATATATTGAAGATGAAGGCTTTGAGCCTCGCTGGCAGGCAAGACAGCATCATGATTTCCAAAGAGAAGGAAACACCGTAGGATATTATTATCCCGGCGGAGAGCCAAAGACGGATGGCGGCAATACAATTCTTCTTGTACATGAGAATGTAACAAATCCCGCCATTTCGGATAAAGAATTAATTGATGATAAATTTATCGAAGTAGACTGGGAAGGCAATATTCTCTGGAGCTGGAGAGCAAGCGATCATTTCGAAGAGTTTGATTTCGACGAAGCTGCCAAAAATACTCTGGCAAGAAACCCCGGAGTTCACGGCGAAGCAGGCGGAGACTGGCTGCACGTAAACAGCGTATCGGTTCTCGGACCCAATAAATGGTATGATGCAGGCGATGAGAGATTCCATCCCGATAACCTTATTTTCGATTCAAGAAATGCAAATATTCTTGCAATTGTAAGCAAAAAAACAGGTGAAATAGTTTGGCAGATCGGACCTGATTTTTCCAAGACCAAAGAACTCAGAAAACTTGGATGGATAATCGGACAGCATCATTTCCACATGATTCCCAAAGGCTTACCCGGAGAAGGCAATCTTTTGGTATTCGATAACGGCGGAGAGGGTGGATACGGTACACCCAATCCTTCATCCGTAACAGGTAACAACAATGCACACAGAGATTATTCAAGAGTTCTCGAATTTGACCCCATTACTCTTGAAATCAAGTGGCAGTATACACCTCTTGAAGCAGGATTTCTCCTCTTTACGGATGCATCCAAATTCTACAGTTCATACATCAGTTCAGCGCAAAGACTTCCTAACGGAAACACTCTTATTACCGAAGGTTCCGACGGAAGACTTATCGAGGTTACACCCGATCATGAAATTGTATGGGAATACATTAATCCGTATTTTAAGAATGTAGCCGGAAAAATTTCGATGAACATGGTTTACCGTGCATATCGTGTTCCTTACGAGTGGATTCCTCAGGTTGAAAAGCCTGTTGAAACATCCGTTGCTCCTCTCAATGTAGAGACATTCAGAGTACCCGGTGCATCCATCGGAGCGGGAACCGGCAAAGTTACAAACATAGACGGTGTTGATCCCGACGGAGCAAGCATAACAGGCATGGGCGGTCCGAAGAAGGAAGAAAAGCAGGAAGACAAGCGTCTTGATTTCTGTGTATTATCAGTTCACAAGAGTGAACTTGAAAAAAAAAGATAAACAGTAAAGCGTCAGGTGCAAATGGTCCCAAAGGGTGATGACTCTTTGGGACTTTTTATGTTAAAATTAAAAAAAATTTGGAAGGAATAAAAAATGTCAGACAGTTCGGATAATAAAGAAATGAAATTCACCATATGGAATACACCCCCATTTGTTTCAATGTGGGCGCCGCTTTTACTTGTTTTAACAGGGCTTGCCGCATTGGCGCTTATGTTTCCGACTCACAAAGATGTAAACGCATATACGACAGTTTCACAAATTCTTGGCTGTATTATTCTGACAGCCACCATAGGGACTCCCGTATTCCTTGCGTTTTGGTATAAAAACGAGATTTCATA
This sequence comes from Lachnospiraceae bacterium UBA3802, assembly GCA_002369155.1. GTDB lineage: Bacteria > Bacillota > Clostridia > Lachnospirales > Lachnospiraceae > UBA3766. The sequence goes on from DFEM01000058.1 coordinate 9,701, forward strand.
CGATGGTGAAGAAATACAAATAAAAAATGTTTTTCGTAAAAAAACGATTAATCTTCATGAGATCAAAAAGTTGGATTATGATATTCATGTTTATGCCATTCGAGGTGGTGGCTCATGGTTTGAACTTATGATTTGGCGCGATGAGATTATGTCGGACGAATATGATTATATATCCCTGTTTGAGACTGCCGATTCGCAAAGTTTCAGAGATATTGCAAAGGGAGATCATTCTGCGATAAATCTTCTTATGCTTTACGATGATATTATTGCGGCAAATCCCGAGAAGAAAAAGGAAAAAGAAGAGAACAAAGAAGTTGAAAATGAGGATGATGACTCGCAGGATATAATATAAACTATCCATGAAAAATACCGATAAAAAAGTTGAAGGTACGGACACCTTGATGCAGCACCTACACGGAGGTAAGTGTTTATGAAAATTACGGAAGCAAAGAGTGCTTATTACAAGCAATATCAAAAGTTTTCTTTTGCGGCAGCCGATGTTGCCAAACAAAAGGAGGAGGCTGAAAAGAATGCGAGACTCCATCCTGACAAGGCGGAAGAATTTAACAAACAGGCTGCAACTTTAGAGATATCGCTGGAGGCGCTGAATAAACAAAAAGAAGAATACATGAAGCACAACGAAAAAATAGCCGAGATGGAGTGTGCTTATGCGAATATGATTGTCTCCCAACAGCAATCCGAAGCCATGGAAGAGTCGGCAGCGGAGGAACTTAAAATACTTGAGACTGCCAGACGAATCATGAAGGGCGATATTGTTCCGCCTCAGGATGAAGAAAAGCTTATGAAATATAATTTCAAGCTTTACATGGCTGCAAAAAATATGGCTGTCATGGCCAAAGAACACGAAGAAGACGATTCTCTTTGGGAGGACGAAGAAGAAGGCACAGATGAGAGAATCGATCCGATGGAATACGCCGGAGAACAGGAAGCGCCTGAAGGCGGTCCGTCGCTTGATTTGGAAGTATCGGATGTAGTTGAAGAATAAAATATAATGAATTATATATTTTGACCCGAAGAGTGATGACTCGACGGGTCTTTTTATGTTAAAATTGATTTCGAAATGCAGGTTAATAAAGTGTGATAATAAATTTTATTATGAGGATATAAAAATGAAACTTGCTGCATACCAGTTTTCGGTATCGGGAAATATAAAAAAGAATACGGAAATCATAAAAGAAGCAATCAAAAATGCAGCTTCTAAAAAAGTTGATCTGATTGCCTTTCCCGAGTGCGCGGTTTCGGGTTATCCTCCGAGAGACATACCGTCTTCAAAAGATGTCGATTACAAAGAAATAAATGTTGCATTAAATGAGATAAAAAATTTAAGCGATGAACTTAATATCACGGTTATTGTCGGCAGCATGGCATTTGAAGATAAATATTTTAACAGGGCATATGTTTTCTCACCGGGAAAAGATTTTACGCATTACGACAAGAGAGCTTTGTACGGATGGGACAATGAAAATTTCGAGAGAGGAAATACCGAAGGCATATACGAAATTGACGGTGTAAAAATCGGTGTAAGAATATGCTTTGAAGCGCGCTTCCCCGAGTATTTCAGAGAACTGTACAAAGCTGATACGGATCTTGATATTGTGATTTTTTATGCGGCATCCGATGATGACGATTTTGAAAAATACGAAGTTATAAAAAGCAATCTTATTACCAGAGCGGTGGAAAATGTCACGCCGGTATTCAGCGTTGACGCAACCGGCCCTTTCCAGACCGCTCCCACATGTTTTATCAATGCTTCGGGAAGGATAATGATTGAAGCAAAGAGAAACGAAGAAGATATGATTATTTATGATTTTGAAAAGAAAGAATATAATTTTGGAGAACTCGGAAGAAAGAGAGAATCGGATATTTTGCTTGGAATGTAAATATTCGGTTCGGCTTTCGGAGATATTAAATTAAGATAAGACATACTTAAAGGAGAAAAAAATGCTTGAAGTAAAAAACGTAACAAAAAAGTATGGAAAGAATCTTGCCTGCAATGATGTATCTTTTACACTTGATTCGGGTAGTTTGACCGTTTTGCTCGGACCCAACGGAGCGGGAAAAAGTACCATAATGAAATCAATTATCGGATTTCTTAAATACAGCGGCAGTATAAGTGTTAACGGAATCCCCAATAAAAGTTCCGAGGCGAGAAAGGTATTGGGATATATTCCCGAAATGCCGTCTCTTTATTCGACTCTTACCGTTGCGGAACACATGGAATTTATTGCAAGGGCATATAAACTTACGAATTACAAAGAAAGAATCGATATGCTTCTTAAGCGTTTCGAACTTGATGACAAGAGAAAAAAATTCGGTGATGAATTATCAAAAGGCATGCAGCAGAAATTGAATTTATGCCTCGGGCTTTTGCCGGATCCCGATATTATACTTCTGGATGAGCCGCTGCTTGGACTCGATCCTCATGCAATCAAAGAACTCAAAAACATGATTGAGGAAATGCGTCAGGCGGGAAAGACACTGCTTATATCCACACATATTATCGACAGCGTGGATATGCTTTGGGACAGGACCGTCATTATGCAAAACGGTCAGGTAAAAGCAAATGTTACCAAGTCAGAAATCGACGGAATGGGAAAGACACTTGAAGATCTTTTCTTTGAAGTGACCGAGGGCATCAACAAAGAGGCTGTTTCGGATGACAATCAAAACGAGGAATCAAAGGACGAGAACAAGGAGGCATAAGAATGAGACTTTTTATATATTATGCCTTCCATACCGTTATCAATACTTTGAAAAAACTTTTGAAAACCTGGGTGGCATTTTTTATCGTGATTATTTTAGCCTGCAGTCTGCTCGGTATGATTGTAAGCAGGATTGTTCCTCTTGTGGTAAAGAGTGTTACGGGAGAAGAAACGGCTATAGAAGAAACTGTTGAAGAAAACATCAATGAACATCATGTTTCGAAGCTGGATCAATTTTTACAGGAGAGAAATCTTACCGAATACGATGTCGTTGACATGGTGGTAATTGTTGCTTTTTTGTTTTTCGTGACAATAGTTCTTGCTACAGTCAACAATGGCGGGGAATTGTTTAAACCTGCAGATGTTCCGCTTCTTTTCGCATCGCCGATGAAACCGCAGTCCGTGCTTATGTTTAGACTCCTAAACAGTCTCGGCATGAATATCCTCGTTGGATTTTATATGACTTTTCAGATTCCGAATCTTGTGAGGAGTCTTCATATCAGCGTATGGAGCGCATTTATCATTTTGCTTGCATATGTTTTGACAATGCTTTTTTCAACATTGGTTCAGATGGCATTTTATACATTTTCAAGAAACTCAAAGAGCGGAAAGATTAACATAGCGGCAATCTTAATCGGATTTTATTCCGTGATTGGAATTGCATTTATACTTTATACAACAATTACCAAACAGGAAATATGGACTGCTGCATTTAAGTTCTTTGGAAACAAACATACCCTGTGGATTCCTTTTATCGGATGGATAAGAGCAATGGTCTACTATTCGATGATGGGAGATATGACAAAAGCTTTAATATTTACGGCTTTGTTTATTGCAGCCTGCATTCTTACAATCGTTCTTATATGGAATGTAAAAGCGGATTTTTACGAAGATGCGATGTTTGCCACTGAAAGAGTTGCAGCCAAGATGGAGAATACGCAGAAAGCTTCAAAAGGCGGTACCGTAACAAGAGAAAAAGACCGTGGAGCCAATATCGAAAGAGACGGTTTCCATTTCGGATCCGGTGCCGGAGTTTTCTTTTACAAGTCCGTTTATAACCGTTTAAGATTTGCAAGATTTAAACTTTTCTCGGTTACGTTTATACTCAATCTTCTTGTTGCAATCGGCGGAAGCTGGTTATCCGGAAAGATTAAAAATCCGTTAATCGATCCGTTTCTTTTCCCGGCGGCAGCCATTGCTTTGGTAGCGTTTTACAGGACACTCGGCAATCCGCTTGAAGAGGATACATCAAGAGAATTTTTTATCCTGATTCCGGAATCGCCGCTTAAAAAAATTTGGGCTTCAATCTTTGGATGCCTTGCGGTATGCGCGATAGACATGAGTATTCCGCTTATCGTTGCGGCAGTTATTACAAAGTCAAATCCCTTAACCGTTATCGGATGGTTTGTGTTCATTCTTTCCGTGTCGCTTTTCGGAACAACGGTAGGTGCTTTTGTAAGTCTCTCCATTCCCGGAGACCACGCGCAGACATTAAAAACCATGATACAGATAATGTTTGTTTATTTCGGAGCAATTCCTTCGATGGGATTTGTCATCGCGGGACTGGTATTAAAGAATATGGGCATCATGCTTATCGTGGGTGCGGCATTTAATGCAATCGCGGGAGGATTTTTCTCTCTGCTTTCGCCTCATTTTCTGACAAACAAATAAACTTTCGGAAAGGTCGGTTTTATGAAATACGGAGAAACAACTTTTGATATTTTATATTTGCTTTTTGCGATATCATCCGGAATCATCGTGCTTTTGAAAAGAAAAGATTCCATCGGAAGACTCATGGGCTTTTCGGCACTGATTTTGGGATGCGGCGACGCATTTCATCTGATACCGAGAGTTTTAAATTATTTTGTCGACAAGGATTTTACGGCATGGCTTGGATTCGGCAAACTTGTCACATCGATTACGATGACTGTTTTTTACATCCTGATTTTCTTTCTTCATACAAAGCTTTATGAGTGGGCCGACAAAAAAGAAAAAAATCTTGTGATGATTGCAATGTTTATATCAATGTGCTGTCGAATCATGATCTGCATGGCACCCGGAAACCACTGGCTTACGGGTGAGAACAGTGTAATCTGGGGAGTGCTTAGAAATGTTCCTTTTCTGGCAATCGGACTTTTGATCGTGGTTATTTATTTCCAAAAAAGGAACTTGAATACAAATTTCAAACGCATGTGGTTATATGTTACATTATCGTTTCTCTTTTACATGCCCGTTGCCACGATTGTTTCGATTATACCGATGCTTGGCATGCTTATGATTCCAAAGACAGTATGTTATATTCTGATTCTTGTCATATTCATAAAAGAGGCGTTCAAGCCCGACAAATTAAAAGAACAAAAAGAATAGGATTTTTATAAAATGGATTACGTTATTGAACTTGCAAAGGAAGAGGACAGGGAAGAACTTCTGTCTCTTTACCGCGCACAAATAGGACGCGAGGGTTGCCCCTGGAATGAACATTATCCCTCAAACGAAACCATAGATTTCGATCTTTCGAGAGACGCTTTATTTGTCCTGAAAATAAATGATAAAATTCACGGATGTTTTTCAATCGAAGAGGATGAAGAAGTAAACAACCTTAATTGCTGGAACAGCGAACTTGAGCCTGAAGCGGAGTTTGCACGAATTGCCGTTTTGCCCGATTCTCAAAACAGGGGAATCGGCAGAATCATGCTTGAGTTTCTGACAGAGGAATTAAAGAAAAGAGGATACAAGGGCATTCATATCCTTGTTAACAAACACAACAAAAAAGCACTTCGTTTATATGATTCTTTTGAATATAAAAATGTCGGTGAGTGCTTTATGTATGATCAGGATTTCTTCTGCTACGAAAAAGAAATCTGAAGTTAAAGCATTTGACTAAAAAAGAAAAAGGGGAGGCCAAACATGCCGCATTCATCGGGAGGCGGTTCGCACGGCGGAGGACATCACAGCAGTTCGCATCATCACAGTTCTTCGCACAGATCTTCATCATCGGGATCGAGTCGTTCGAGCACACCGTCAAGACGCGTCAGATCGCTTCCTTTCGAAGGAAGCACCACATATGTTTATTACAGAAAGAGAAAGCCTCAATACGTATATGCGAACTATGATATAGCCAATTCGAGATCAAATCTTGGCGTAAGAATATTCTTGGCAATGTTTTTTCTTTCGGTGGCAGTCGCAGTTACGGTGGGCCTTACGTTTCTGTTTGGACACTTTCCAAAGAAAATCGACACCGCTAATTATAATTCGGACATTGTCATAGAAGATAATCTCGGAGTGATTGACGATGAGGAAAGTTTAAGAAGTTCTCTTGAACATTTTCAGGATGTAACGGGAATCACGCCCGCCGTTTTAACCGCTTCAAACGATGTTTGGAAGGATTATTACAAATCGCTTGAAGATTATGCATACGATGAATATGTCAATCGCTTTAAAGATGAAAAACACTGGCTCATAGTATATACAAGTGCGACCAAAGATGACGGATTTGAAGACTGGTACTGGGAAGGCATGCAGGGTGATGACACCGATTCGATACTCGGATACAAAGAGACGGAAATTTTCAATTCGAATTTTCATAAATTCCTTTTGCAGGATAATAAATATTCCGTAGGCGAAGCAATGACGGCGGCATTCGATGAACTGACACCGAAAGCCATGAAAAAACACATCGGTTGGGCAGGAGTCGCGGTCTTGATAATTTTCAATTTGTTTTATGTGGGTTTGGCACTTCTGATGCTGGATTTCAGCCCCAAGAGAGATATCTATTATCCCAAGGCCAAAGCCGTTCAATCGGAAATTGTCAGGGAAGAACAATGCGATTACTGCAACGGTGTATATGTAATAGGCATGGATACCAAATGCCCTCATTGCAAAGCTCCCGTCAAACCGCATGATTTCGTAAAGGATGAAAGCGGTAAAATAATTAAGATCTTGAATTAAAAATGTAACGTTAAAATGTGTAAAAGCAAAATGGAGGATGATTAATGGCTGCTCTTTTGGGTTTGGCAGTAATTCTTTTATTGGCAACAATGGTAATAACGGCTTTAAGTTATCTGATAATGATATTCCGAATCGTTGTTGAATGTGTGCTTATAAACAAAGCGGATGGAAATTGGTGGAAAGGACTTATTCCTTTTTACAGAAGATGGGTTTACCTTCATATTGGCTTTGGTCATAAGACTGCAATAATGATGTTTGTCATAGATATGATTTTGTATGCGATTACTTTCTGCTTAAGACTGGTTTTAAACATTACGCAGGAAGTGAGCGATGCAATTACGGAATCGGCAGATTTATCTTCTTTAATGACGGACAGTACCAGGTTGACAGTGAACGGTGCAATAATTATTCTTTCGTTGGTTACGCTGATTTTCCTTTTTGTTTTTGCACTTGAAAGGAGATTCTCGACATTTGCCATGTGCAGGGCATTCGGAAAAGAAACGGGATTTTGTGTTGCGGCATTTTTTGTTCCCACAATCATAAGCGCAATAATTGCGTTCGGCTCTTCGGAATACATGGAAGATGTGATAGAAATAATACCGGAGTATTAACGAAAAATGCTTGGAAAAGAACTGGGAAAGAACTTAAATACATTTGAAAATGATTATGTTGTCTTTGACCTTGAAACCACCGGGATGAATCCTTATGACGGAGACAGGATAGTGGAAGTGTCGGCGTTAAGGGTGGTTAATCATAAGGTCATTGATGAGTTTTCCACTTTAATCAATCCCGAACAGCATATCACGGAAGATGTGGTCGCGGTGCACGGAATCACCGATGATATGGTTAAAGATGCACCAAAGATGAAAGAAGCATTGACCGGTTTTCTTGATTTTATAGGCGAAGATATTCTTGTCGGACACAATATCAAATCATTCGACATGAATTTTTTAAAGATGGAATGCATGCTTCAGTTTGACGGGAAGGTTCCTGCGAATGATTATGTCGATACATTGATTCTGGCAAGACATTGTATGCCCGAGATGGCACACAGAAACCTGACCGTCCTTGCAGAGCATTTCGGAATATCGCCTGAGGGTGCGCACAGAGCCCTCGTTGACTGCAGGATGAACCAAAAGGTATACGAATGCCTTAAGGCTGAAACCGATAAGTTTGAAAGCGGAATAAAAACAGTGCCGCAGTGTACAAAATGCGGCAAAAGAATGGTGATAAGAAACGGTAAATTCGGTGAATTCTGGGGATGCAGCGGGTATCCCGAGTGCAGAAACACCATGAATATTTCCCGATAATCGGCAATAATACCTCTTTACAAACACGAACAAATGTTCTATTATTACAGATACGAAAGAGGTATAGTTATGCAACCGGTAAAAGCAGATGTTATTTGCCTGCATGCCAGGGACGGGAAAGTTACACCGCTGAGGATTCGAATATCCGACGAGGATGGGCAGTATCAGGCATATTCGATAAAAGAATGCAGAGATTTGTCCCATCAGGGCGCAAGGACGATGCCCGACGGTCTTATCGTGACCAACAACACGCTTAATTATGAATGTAAGATAAATGTGTTTGGAAGGGAAAAGACGATTCGTCTTTACAGCAATCCTCCTTACCTTGAATGGAAGATGACACATCAATAAAAAAGCCTCGGCCGAAGCCGAGGCTTTTAAAATTCAATTTTATTCAAGTCCGTAAAGAGCCATAATCTCTTTCTTCTTAAGTTCATTTTTAATAGTGATATCCTTGATTTCTCCGTCATAGAAGTACATTGAATATCCGTTGAAAGAAGAACCGCCGTCGTAGCCGATATATCCCTGAGTATCCTTCTTCTCATCGTTTTCACGAATAAATCCCAAAGGCTCAAGAATCTTAAATGCTTCATCGAGGTTGTTGTGATATTCGACACCGCCGCAGATTTTAACTTTAACATTTGCGTCGTGATCTCTCATCTCGAAAGCATCTACAAAGCAGTTTTCAACGGAAGTTGCATTCTCATCGTAGTTTCTTACATAATCCCAGAACTCCCAGTTGTTCTTTCTTAAAGTAACCTTGCCGGAACCGCTTCCTTCGATGGTATCTTCGGATTTGCTTTCAACGATTTCCCAGCCGTTCTTTGTGAATTCACTTACAGGGCAGGGAAGTTTGTATAAAGCACCTTCAAGCTCGAAGATGTAATCTTCGGGGTTGTCGGAAGGAGCTGTAGGAGCTACATAAGCTGCTGCGATAGCAGGGACTTCAGTGCTGATTTCGCCCTGTACGAAACCTTCGGGTTCAACGAAGTTATCTATGGTGACACCGTCGATGCGAGAGCCTTCGGTGACGTTGATGGAGATTCTTACTTCTCTGCTGTAATCTTCGCTGTAAGTAAGATGAGCATATTCTGTCTCCAATACCGAGCCTTCGTAAAGATCTGAAGGATCGCCGTATGCCGCAACGACATCGTCACGGGTTGATGAGAAAAAGTCGATACCGCCGGGTAACTTAACGTCTGCACCCTTCACATCGGTATCGCGTATATCGATACCGTTGACAACGCATTCGCGTGCGGGTTTTGCATTGATATCCCAGTTGCAGATATCTACACCGATCTTCATGCCATCTTTATCGAAAGAATATAAATTATAATATCCTGACTTAAGTGTGTCATCGAGACTGTCACTGTACTTGTTGAGTGTCCAGCCGAGTGAAAGCAGATCGTCAACATACATGGGGAGCTGTAAGATCTGACCGTTGATGCTGACCTGATAATCATAAACGCTGTCACCGAGTTCCGTGGGCTCAACATATCCTGATACTACAGGGGGAGTAACGGGTTCAACGGGAGCGGGTTCAACAGGCTCGGG
>DFEM01000058.1:19298-26333 GCA_002369155.1 Lachnospiraceae bacterium UBA3802
CGGGTTCAACAGGCTCGGGATCGGGCTTTACGGGATCGGGAGCAACCACATCGGGTGTTACGGGATCGGGTGTTGTTACCGTTACCTGATTGTTATTGTTTTTTCCGTTAAGAAGATTGCCTACATTGGGAACAAGCTGGCAACCGATAAGGGAAAGTAACATACATAAAGTAACTGAAAGTGAAATAAATTTTTTCATGATACATTCCTCCTAAAACTTTTTGAATTATAACATGTGAAAGATTACATTACAAGAAATTACATTATATATATGATTTTACGGCCCTAAAATGCTTAAAATCAAGTAAAATCCGTAGACACGGCATTTTTTTGAAACTATAATTGTATCTATGAGCACAAAGAGATTTTTGGGAAGTTTTACATCGGTATTTTTTATAGTAATCGGAGCTTTGCTCGCAAGTTTTTCGGTAGCATGCATTTTGCTTCCGAATGATGCCATTGATTACGGTACGGCGGGAATTGCCATCATTATAAGCAAACTTACGGGATTCAATCTTTCCCTTTGCGTATTTTTGATATTCATTCCATTCGTAATCGGGGGATTCTTTGTTCTGGGAATCAAATTTTCGATTAAGGCGATTGTCGGTTCGCTTGCATATACCCTTGGACTTGCCCTTTTTGAAAGAATACCGTTCGAACTCAATACGGAACATTTCATCGCGGTTGCATTCGGCGGAGCGCTGCTTGGAATCGGACTGTCGCTTATTCTTAAAAGCGGCGGATGTATTGACGGTTCGGAAATACTTGCCAATATCATCCTTAAGAAAATCACGGACAAGACAGGCAGAAACTACAGCATGATGCCGATACTCGTAGGATTTAATCTTTGCGTGTATACGGCGGTATTTATTCTCATCGACAGAAATGCATCGCTTTTGAGTCTCCTTGTATACATAGTGGCTACGGTTATCATCGACAGATATACGGATCATTTCGAAGCCATCAAACAGGTAACAATCATAACCAAGAATGAGGCCGAACTTATCGAGAGCATTAAAAAAGATTTAAACAAGACTTGCACGATTATCGAGTCCAAAGGCGCGATCGCCGGAGAAAACAAGACTCTTATCTGCTATGTAAACTATTTTGAACTTCAGAAACTGCGTGACATTATTCAAAAACATCAGGGGACATTCAGTACGGTAACAACGATAGACGAGATAATACGCTAAATGGCATTTCGGACATATTCAAAGCGTGATGCTCATGCGCCGAAAATGCCGTATTATAAGGGCTTTTCATATTTTTTTCCGTTTTGACACTCCGGTGGTGTTGTGATAAAATAAAATACTACGGAAATGCACAAAAATATATGTGTGGAGGGGAATAGTATGACATCTTTTAAACTTCAGCCAGGACAGGTAAAAAGAGTAAACAAACTTTTGCTGGCTGTAATTATCGTTACTTCGATATTTGCTTCATTCGGTCTTATTGCACAGCTTACACAGGCAGCGGACATGAATCCTCTGTTAAGTATTGTTCCGCTTGTATTGATAGCACTCAATCTTGTTGTAACAATTGTTGTGACACTGATTCTTCCGCCGGATTTCTTGCGTGTGTATGTTGCAATCGCATTTACAATCGTATTTGCCGTAATGATGTTTACATCTATATCCGGTTCGCTTTATCCTTATTTGATTCCCGTTATGATTGTTATGGTTATGTATCTTGACAGAAAGATTACCATCGGTCTCGGCGTAGTTTATATCATTCTAAATATTATTAAAGCAATCACCAACTTTTCCACACTTTTGTTCCCCGATCTTGCGATTGAAATTGCAATGATTGAAATCATTATTTCCATTCTTGTTATGGTTTCAACCATTTTGGGATCCAAGCTCCTTACCAATTTCATGAAAGAGAATATCAGCGAAATAGAGAAGGCTGCAGAAGAAAGATCCAGAACAAGCGAACATATTTTAAGTGTTACCGAAGAAGTCGGCGGACATGTTGAAGTTCTTAAATCCAGCCTTGATGAATTAAACGAATCATCCGCTCAGGTCTGCACCGCGATGGAACAGATCGGTCAGGGCAACGAAGAGAATGTCAATGCCGTAGAGATTCAGACACAGATGACAAGCGATATTCAGAAGCTTGTTGAAGAAACAGAAAAGATGACTCTTGAAGCAGTTGATGCTGCGGAAGATATGATGAAAATCTTAAACAAGAGTCTTGAAGATATGGAAAGCCTTGTAGTAAAAGCTGCAGAAAATACCGAAGTCGGAAATCAGATGATGGAAGCTGCGGAGAAACAGCAGAATTCATCCGAACGTGCAATGAACATTACCGATATCATCTTAAGCATTTCCAGTCAGACCAATCTCCTTTCACTCAATGCTTCGATTGAAGCGGCAAGAGCAGGAGAAGCAGGAAGAGGATTTGCGGTTGTTGCAAATGAAATCAGTAACCTCGCTGCACAGACCAAGGATTCCACAGAGCAGATCACAAGCATTCTCCATGAACTTATGGACAATGCAAGCGAGGTCTCCGACAAAGCGGGCAAGACAGTAAAGACCGCCAATGTTCAGACAGAACTGGTGGAAGTTACAAAGACACAGCTTAACGAAACCAAGAAACGTTCGGAAGAATTAAGTGCCAAACTTGAAAAGATCAAGGAAGACATGAAGAGTGTTAAAGACTCCAACAACCGAGTTGTTGACGGTACTTCTATGCTTATGGCCACAAGCGAAGAATTTACGGCAAGCACAGAAGAGATGATTAACATCAGCCACAGAAACATGGAAAAGATCGAATCATCTCTCGAAATCATGAATTCCATTACGGAGAGAATGGCAGAACTTTCCAGATAATCTCCGAGAATCTCCTTGTTAATTGCACGGATATGTTATAAAATAGCAAAGTATTATTCAGACAAAGGAGATTTAAAACATGGGAATGAATGTAGCATGTCTTGATCTTGAAGGTGTACTTGTTCCTGAGATTTGGATTGCTTTTTCCAAAGCAAGCGGAATAGATGAATTAAAGATTACAACGAGAGACGAGCCCGATTACGATAAGCTGATGAATTTCAGATTAAAGATTTTAAAAGATCACGGTCTCGGATTAAAAGAGATACAGGATACGATAGACAAGATTGATCCTCTTGACGGAGCAAAGGAATTTCTTGATGAGCTTCGCGACAATATGCAGACGATTATCATATCAGATACATTCGAGCAGTTCGCAAAACCTCTCATGAAGAAACTCGGAATGCCCACAATCTTTTGCAACAGTTTAATCGTCGGAGATGACGGTATGATTACCGGATACAAAATGAGATGCGAGAAGTCAAAGCTCACCACGGTTAAGGCATTGCAAAGCTGCGGATTTGATACAATCGCAACAGGAGACAGCTTCAACGATCTTGCAATGATTCAGGCATCCAAGGCAGGATTCCTTTTCAGATCGACGGAAAAGATTAAAGCTGATTTCCCCGATATCCCCGCTTACGAGGAATACAAAGATTTACTCAAAGCATTTAAGGATGCTGCCGGATAAGAAGTTTTAGAGAATGAATTCTCGATTAATTGATACGAAAAAAGCCTTGCTTCCCGAGGGTTGCAAGGCTTTTTTCATTTTGGATTTTTATATGAAAGATTTTGTCGGTAACATGATTTGTTTTTAAATGAAAGATTGGACGAATATCGCTTTATTTTAAAAGATCATACAATCTTCTTGCTGCTTCTTTGGTATCCTCAACACTTCCGAACATGGAGAATCTGAAATACCCTTCACCGCATGCTCCGAATCCTTCGCCGGGAGTGCCGACTACCTGAATGTTTGTTAAGAGATAATCGAAGAATTCCCAGCTTCCCATATTGCCAGGACATTTCATCCAGATGTAGGGTGAATTCTTTCCTCCGCAATACCAGATTCCGAGTTTGTCCAAAACTTCCATGAGGATGCGTGCATTGTTTTTGTAGATATCGATATTTGCATGAATCTGTTTTAATCCTTCATCGGTGAAAACTGCTGCGCCGCCTCTTTGGATTATGTATGAAACGCCGTTGGTTTTCGTAGTACGGTTTCTAAGCCACATGGCGTTGAAATTCATACCGTTTCGCTCGAGGTCTTTGGGGATTACCGTATAACCGAGTCTTGTGCCTGTGAAGCCTGCTGTTTTGGAGAATGAACATATTTCGATTGCACATGTTCTTGCACCTTCAATTTCGAATATGCTGTGAGGCAGCGTATCGTCCTCTATAAAGGCTTCATATGCTGCGTCGAATAAAATGACGCTGCCGTTCTTATTGGCGAAATTTACCCACTCAGAGAGCTTCTCGCGGTCAAATACAGCACCGGTAGGGTTGTTGGGTGAGCAGAGATAAATAATATCTGCTTTTGCCTCGTCGCTCGGAAGCGGAACAAAGCCGTCTTCCTTGGAGGATGAGAGATGAACTATCTTTCTTCCTGCCATCACGTTTGCATCCACATATGCGGGATATGCGGGCTCGATTACAAGCGCCGTGGAAGAGCGGTCAAAAAGATCGAGAATATCACCGAGTTCGTCCGATGCACCGCTTGATACAAATACTTCGTCATCGGAAAGATTCACATTACGTCTTTTATAATAATTTGCAATTGCACTTCTTAAAAAGGGAGCACCTGCTTCAGGCATATATCCGTGGAAATTTTCCTTAACGCTTTGATCGTCTACAGCTTTGTGAAGAGCTTTAATTACCTCATCGCAAAGAGGGAGAGATACATCTCCGATTCCGAGACGCAAAAGTTTTTTGTCGGGATTGTCTTCAAGATATTTTTTAGTCTTTAATGATATATTGTAAAAAAGATATGAGTCTTTTAATTCTGCATAATGTATGTTGGGTGTAATCATATTTTTATCTTCTCCTGTTATATGTCCGCTTTATCGGACATCTCCTTCGTACACAAATGTCGCGGGACCCTGCATGATAATCTTGTCTTCGGAAGTGATTGTTATGAGTAAGGTTCCTCCGTCAAGATGTACCTTTATCGGCGTATCGTAATCACAATAATTCTTCTTTACGGATGCAAAAGCAGAAGCGCATGCACCTGTGCCGCATGCCATTGTTACTCCGCTTCCTCTCTCCCATACACGCATGCGAAGTTCATTCCTTGCGAGTACTTCGACGAATTCCACATTTACTCCGTCGGGGTAATGTTCATCGTGCTCGATTACGGGACCGTAGGTTGTGAGAGGTGCAGCTTCGGCATCATCGACAAAGATGATTGTATGAGGATTGCCTGTTGAAACGGGAGTGGTTTTTACGGTTGAATCAAGTACGTTAAGTGTGAGATCTTCACCGAGCATTCCTTCGCCCATATCGACAGATACACCGGTTACGCTTCCTCCGACGACTTCGAGGGAAAGATATTTGATTCCGGAGAGTGTGTCGATTTTTAATCTTTTTTTGTCGGTATACCCTTTATCGTACACATACTTTCCCACACATCTGACACCGTTTCCGCACATTTTTGCTTCGCTTCCGTCGGCGTTGAATATACGCATGGTAAAGTCCGCCTTGTCCGACGGAGAGATATATATCATACCGTCGGAACCGGCACCGAAGTGTCTGTCCGATAATTTAATTGATAAATCTTTTATGTTTTCCGGTACTTCGCCGTATACATACAAATAATCGTTTCCGAGACCGTGCATTTTTGTAAAGTGCATATCTTTCTCCTTCCCCTTATCGTTTCCTGCAGATAATAATTTATGTTAAATGCAGTTATATTTTTTGTTTATTCGGAATCAATGGTGGATATTCCCATTGTTACTTCTTCAAGTACGTCAAGAAGCATTCTTACCGTATCCAGAGATGTTAACATTGTGATGTTGTTCTGAGTGGCTTTAAGTCTTATTGCAACACCGTCGCCGTAATGATTGCCTGATAATACCGCACGTGTGTTGATGATATAACTTACGTAATCGGAGTTTATGGCATCGAGAATTTCGTTGCTTCCCTCGCTTGGCTTGTGAAGGATTCTTGTCTTCACACCGTGCTCTTTAAGGAATTCTCCCGTAACAGTGGTCGCTTCGATATTGAATCCCATTCTGTAAAATCTTTTTACAAGAGGCAGCGTTTCTTCCTTGTCTTCATCTGCAACACTTACAAGAAGTGTACCGTAGTTTTTAAGCTTAAGCCCCGATGCAATCATTGCTTTGTACATTGCACGATGAAGCTTCTTGTCGTATCCGATGGCTTCGCCCGTTGATTTCATTTCGGGTGAAAGATATGAGTCCATACCGCGAAGCTTGGAGAATGAAAAGGCGGGAACCTTTACATAGAAACGCGATTTTTCTTTAGGATAAATTTCCGTTATTCCCTGTTCGCGAAGAGACTTTCCGAGTATTACGTAAGTGGCGATATCCGCGAGGCAGTAGCCTGTAGACTTTGAAAGGAAAGGCACTGTTCTCGAAGAACGGGGATTAACTTCTATGATGTAAACTTCATCGTTTGGATCGACAATAAACTGAATGTTGTAAAGACCGATTATTCCGATACCAAGACCAAGTCTTTTTGTATAATCAAGGATGGTGTTTTTAACTTTATCCGACAGACTGTATGAAGGATATACGCTTATGGAGTCTCCGGAGTGAACACCGGTACGCTCTACAAGTTCCATGATGCCGGGAACAAATACATCCGTACCGTCACAGACGGCATCCACTTCGACTTCTTTTCCTCTAATGTATCTGTCGACAAGAACGGGCTTGTCTTCGTCAATTTCAACCGCTGTCTTCAGATATTTAATAAGTTCTTCTTCCTTGGCCACAATCTGCATTGCACGACCGCCGAGAACGAAGGAAGGACGAACAAGAACGGGATATCCGATTTCGGAAGCTGCCTTTATGCCGGCTTCTATGCTTGTTACGGCACATCCTTTGGGCTGAGGAATGGAAAGCTCTTTAAGAAGATGTTCGAAAAGATCTCTGTCTTCGGCTTTGTCTATTGCATCGCATCCCGTACCTATTATCTTTACGCCGCGCTTTGCAAGCGGGTCTGCAAGGTTGATGGCAGTCTGTCCGCCGAG
>DFEM01000063.1 GCA_002369155.1 Lachnospiraceae bacterium UBA3802
AAATAGCAGAGAAAGTCCCTGATATCAGTGTAAGAACAGTGGAGCTGGTACTTGGACAACTTCAGAAAAAAGGGGAGATAAAAAAGATAGGGAGCTTTCGGGATGCCAGGTACATGAGGATATGATTTATGATAAAGATACTGTTTGTCTGCCACGGCAGGGGATTCCCCTTTGTCTGAGCCCCTTGTATTTACTGGACTTTCGGGAAATTCGGGCAGGAATTTGGGACACTTTTGGGACAGTTGACAGACGTGGTATAGCTCGTTACACCGGTGCGGACTTCTAATCAGAGAGGATGCATCGGTGTTTTCTTTCTTTTGTAACCTGTCAGGAGTTTTTAAATGGGATTATGTTTCAAAAAGTTGGAAAAAATAGATGTCAGTACGTAAAAAGTCTTCTGAATGGAGCCGGGCTCAGTTTTCGGGAGAGCCTCTGTCGCAAAGCAACCTGCATTTGAAGCTTTTGAATTTGCATTTTTTATACAAATTGTATTTAAAATGATATTTTGTTGTGATAGTATATTCTCAGGAGGTAAAAGCAATGGAAGGGATATACTTAGTCAACTACTCAATGAAGGGCATAAAGTCTCTGGATGAGGAAGTCTCGCTTTCTTTTTATAAGAAAACATTGACTTCCAATCCTCATGACTTCCAGAACTATAATATTAAAGGAATATATGGCATCAATGGTTCTGGGAAATCGGCGATCATTACATCTGTAAAGATTTTTAAAAACTTGATTATAAACAAGGATTATCTTAATAACCCGCTGATACAAAGTCAGTTACGTGAGCTTATTAATAAAAAACTTATGCGAACGGACTTCTCTGCGGATTATTTCGCAAGGCTTGAGAAAAAGTCATATTTATTTCACTACGAGATTTCTGTTAGCAACAGGGAAAAGAGTGGGAGAATTGTTATTGACAGAGAAAAATTGTCGTACAGAACTGCTTCGTCTCGCCAGGAGAATATGAAGCTCCTGTTCGAAGTCAATAATGGAAAAATAGAGTTTTCTGATCAAATAAAACAAGACTTTTGCGAATATATAAGCGATAAAACAAAAAACCTGTTAAAGACGGCGACGGTATCTTCTTTTCTTATTGATTATTTGCTTGACTGGAAAGATAAAAAAGTGGATGGGTCTATTTTCGGCGGACTATTGATGCTGTTTTTATTCGGCTTAAGCATGTATGTCTATATGGATCAGACAGATGATCATGCGGATTATTTCATTGATGAAATAATGGCAGGACTCGATCAGGAAACAGATAGCAAAGCTTTAAACAGCATTCAGAAAGCAATACATGATGTAAAGAAGCTTAGGGTTAATGAGATTTCGATTAGCAGGGGAAATATTCCAAAAAAGAATTATGCAAAGTATCAGGAACGGGTTTCGAGGCTATTTGATTTCATAAGCATATTTAAACGTGATTTGAAAGGAATCGAGATAGATAAAAAAGAAAACAAAAACTATTATATTTGTGATTTGATCATGGATTATAACGAGTATAAGATAAATGTTGAATTCGAAAGCACTGGTATCAAAAAACTCATAAAGCTATATGAATTTTTTGATGAAATGGCATCCGGCAATATTGTGTTTGTCGATGAATTGGATTCGAATCTCCATGATGTTTATCTGTGTGCTTTGCTCGAATACTTGATGGAACACGGCAAAGGTCAGTTATGCTTTACAACGCATAATATAGGCCCAATGGATGTCCTTAAAAGAAATAAAAAATCCATCGACTTCCTCTCAGTTAATCACAAGATATATCCGTGGACGAAGAATGGGAATTACTCGCCAGCAAATCTATACAAGAGCGGCATGATAGAGGGATCCCCGTTTAACATTGATTCTATTGACTTTATCAGTGCTTTTGACGCGGAAGAAGGTGATGGTGAATGAGGATTCAATTTGTTTTCTGCGTTGAAACCGACGAGCATTGTAAGTCTGATCAAATATACATCAAGGATACGATAGAGAGATTCTTCAATTATGACAATTCTATGGTTAAGTTCTCATTTGTATTCATGGGTGGAAAAGGTAAATATAGAACAAAGTCAGTGGTGACGAAAATAAAACAGAATATAAAGAAATTCTCCCTTAATGATAATGGCAAAAAGAAAACGCAGAACAAATCTGATGCGGGCAGCTGCAGTACCGTGATTTATTGCTTTGACTGTGACGATTATGACACTGATTCGACAGTAAGCCAATTCCTTGAGGATGTAAAACAATACTGCCAAGACAATCAATATGAATTTGTCTGGTTTTGTAAAGATATCGAACGTGTATATGTTGGAAAAAAGATTGCGGATAGCGAAAAGAAAAGGAGAGCTGAACGATTTAAAAGAAAGAACGAAATAAGTTCAGTACAGAAGGAGGCGTTGACAGCAGAACGATACGGCCAAAATCGCAGCAATTTATTGAGAGTGTTGAGTCAGTTTGAGGAGTTGCAGTATAAAGAATAGAAGGCTTTATCGGCCGGAGAACAGGGACGAAATTTGGGACACTCGATGGAGAAGATACGTGAAGGTATAAGAAATTACGTAGAAAGCCAATTTTCGAAACCCCGCATAAACACTGGGCCTGAGAAGATATAAGGGGATATGAGAGGTTATAAAAAGGTGATAAGAATACTGTTTGTCTGCCACGGCA
>DFEM01000031.1 GCA_002369155.1 Lachnospiraceae bacterium UBA3802
GAGAAAAACGGCATCGATTATACCAAATATTTCGGGGACGAGCTTCGCGGAGTTTTGCTGAACAATTACACGCATAAACCTTCGAGAAAAGCCGTCTTTAACGACAAAATCCTGGGGCAGAAACTCTTTTACGATAAAGCAAAAGGCAATCCGCCCGCTATCGTGATCACCGATTTTGTCAAATGGGACAAGTCAATTGAAGAATACAGACTATCCCCAAAAGGAAGCATCTCGGTTTACGTTCCTTCATCGATCATGGACCGTGAATATGTTAAATGTGTGGATGAAAAAGACCTTACATGCACATACGGAATAAAATGTAAAAACCATGAAGAGGTGTACGCGAAAATATCGGATATTTTAACATATGACGGTTATACCAATACTACCGCTTCCGATATCGAAGACAGCCTTGTCATAATGAAAACACTTATGACGCTGTTTAAGACCATAATGTACGGATTTATCATTTTGATCTCACTTATCGTAATTGCAAATATCTTAAACACAATCACGACGGGAGTTCATTTAAGGCGAAAAGAATTTGCGATGTTTAAATCGATTGGAATGACCGGATTTTGTTTTAAGAAAATGCTTTTCCTCGAGACTTTCCTTTATGGATTAAGAGCGCTTTTATTCGGTCTTCCGATCTCCGCACTGCTTTGTTTCGCAATTTATAAAACCGTTTCTGCTCCGTCATCCGCATTCGAGCTTAACTACTTAACGTATATTCTCGTCTCTCTCGGAGTATTTGCAATCGTCGGAATCAGTATGCTTTTATCTGCAGGAAAGACAAATAACGAATCAATCGTAGACGTACTGAAAGAGGACATCTGCTGAAAGTCCATCTTTACTAAATCAGTGTTTTGTAAAACCTGATGATAAATTTCGTTCCGACTCCCGCTGTGCTTTCCACGGAAATCTCTCCCTGCTCGCCCTCGATAATGGACTTCGAAAGAGCAAGGCCGATTCCAACGCTGTCTTTGCCGGCATTCTTTCCTTTGTAGAACCGTTCAAAAATGTGGGGAATATCTTCCGCGGCGATGCCACAGCCCGTGTCTTTTACGGTAAGTTGTGTGAATATATTGGTATCGACCGTGGACACAGACAATTCCCCACCGTCGTCCATATGCTCAATGCAGTTTTTGATAATATTCTGGATTGCTTCCACAGTCCAGTTTTTATCGCATCGGATAGTAATGTCGGAAATATCGGATTGAAATTGGATATTTCTTAATTCAAACTGAATACCGAACGGTTTTACCGCTTCTTCAATAATATCAAGAGATGAAACATCTTCTTTTTTCAGTACGATGGTACCTGCGTCAAGCTTGGAAAGTTTCAGCAGGGTCTGTATCAGCCAGTTCATTCGGTTAAGCTGCGAAGACTGCGTCTGAAGGAACTCGCATCTCTTGTCTTCATCCTGCTCATCCACCAAAAGATCGTTCATAACCATCATTGATGTGAGCGGAGTTTTTAGCTGGTGGCTGATATCGGCAATGGCAGCCGCAAGGTTCTTTTTATCGTCTGAAATAAGTTCCTTCTGATACTTTAACGTCGATGTCGTCTTGTAAATATTCGTCTTTAAGATTGACAGTTCGCCCTCTTCCTGGTCTAAGATTTCATTGTCCTCATTATCTTCGAGCACACGTACAAGATAATCGTTTAATTTCCCGATATCTTTATATCTTTTATTCGTATAAAAGATATAAACCGCCATCAAAACAAGGCCCGTCACAAGCACCGTAACAGCAGGAATCAGTCCCGAAAAAACGGCGCTAAATACCGTAACAAGCGTGGTGAAGCCAACTCCGATTATAATCATATTGCGGAATTCTTTGTTTTTCATCTTATCCTCTGTATCCGGCACCGACTCCGGCTTCTTTATCCTACTTATCTACGATATATCCCATTCCCCGAACCGTTCTGATTATCTTTGGATCCGAAGGGTCTTTTTCAATCTTGTCACGCAGTCTTTTGATATAGACCGTAAGTGTATTGTCGTTTACAAAATCACCGCTTATATCCCACATGCAGGATAACAGTTGATTTCTCGTAAGCACAACACCGCGATTGTTTATGAATGTTAAAAGAAGACGGTACTCAAGAGCCGTAAGCTCGATATTTTCTTCTTTGCCCGTATTCTCGTCCTTAATCGTAACCTTTGCTTCTGCGGTATAAATACAAAGGTTTCCGAGTATTTCGGTGCCCGATGCCGAATCGCTACCTTTGTCGCACTTTCCCGCTCTTCGAAGAACGCTTTTGATTCTGGCCATCAGTTCGTTAACCCTGAACGGCTTGCAGATATAATCATCTGCACCGAGTTCCAACCCCATGACAACATTTACTTCCGCATCGACGGCAGTCAGAAAAATAACCGGGATATCCTCCGATTCTTTTAAAAATCTGCAGATATCATACCCGCTTCCGTCCGGAAGATTGATATCCAGAATACTTAAGTCGTATTCTTTTGTTTTCCATACTGATTTTACTTCGGCAACCGTTTTTACATGAACAACTTCATACTCTTCTTTTTCCAGAGAATATTTAAGTCCCATAGCGATTGCGTCATCATCTTCAACCAATAATATTTTCATAATATAACCCTTTGGATGTTTTAAGTTTATTTCTTCTCATAATCGCTCTCCATATAATTCTGGAACTTTATACAGGGTAAAATTCTTTATTTACATTTTTACAAAATATTGTCATTTCTTCAATATTTTTCCGAATAAAAGTATTCAATTGTTCAGTTGGACATAAGCCACCGGCGGAAGTTTAAGCTCCTGCTCAGTGACATCGTTTGAAAGTATTTTGAATGTTCCGTCCTCAAATGGCTTTACTACAATTACATTGGTAAATGCATAATCGGAATTATAAT
>DFEM01000095.1 GCA_002369155.1 Lachnospiraceae bacterium UBA3802
GGCATAACGGTCTTCATAATCTGTCCTTTGTTTTTGGTAGCAATTACATCGGAGAATTTCTCCTTTATGATAGCCTCCACTTCTTCTTTAGAAAGCATTTTCGGAGCATATTCTTCAAATACCGCAAGTCTTGCATTGTATTCTTCCAGAAGATCGGTTCGATCCTTCGGGCAGGTATCAATCTGCTCTTTTACGCTTTTTAATTCCTTTAAAACCGCCTGATTTACGATATCTTCGGAAATGTCATCCCTGCATCCGTTATCAATGGCAATCTTCTTTGCTGCGGATACCAATACGGAAATGGACTCTTTTCTCGGTTTATCATGGGCTTTCATCGCTGCAATCATATCTTTTTTTAACTGTTCAAACTGCATAATGCAAATCTCCTTTGCTTAGTTGAACGATGCACCATTTTGGGTGTATCGTATTGGCATTCCAGAAGGCATGAGTTTTCTCATTATAGTCTGTATAAAATTGGAATACTCCGCTTTTATATTTAACTCCGAAGACACTGTCCTCCGATTCTTCAGAATTTTCAAACGAGCTCGCTTACATTATATCACATTTGACCTTTCCCCAGACATAGCTATATTTCTTTCTATGAAGAAAAATGAATAAAGCATAAAAAAGTCTGAGAAGTGACAACAATATTCCAATTAAACAACTGAATTGCGATGTTTTTTTAGGAGAATTCACGTTATAATTCGTTGATAAGTAACTAGGATAAATAAGAATTAAGATATTAGTTCCAAGAATTTAGTGACGGTAAGAATTTTAATTCCATTATAGTTTCTAATGCTTAGTAAATCTTTATCTCCGCTTACAATATAGTAGCATGCTGAATCTTGTGCACACTCTATAAATTTATTATCATCGGGATCACGACATATATGTATTGAAGAGTGGCTTTCTATGACATTACATTTTTCTTCTATCTCAATCAGTGGAATTCGTGGTTTTTTCCCCGGATACTTGTTTTTTAAGTAATTAATTGTATCAGTGTATTCTTCCAAAATCTCTTTCGTCACAAAGGCATCAATTCTTCCATTCATGATTAGGTTGATGATGCTTTGAGGCTTGCCACCAAAAAATATGGCAGAAGCAATCACATTGGTATCTACAACAACTCTCATTTTGTATTCTTCCTTTTTCTGACATCTTTAATGGCATCGTTAATATCGGTTTTCTTCATGCCAACTTTTTTTGCCCATTTTTGCGACTCCTTCATCAAAGAATCAAATTCAGTAAGATCAGGAGCGGTAATAGGCTTGAGTAGAATATTGTTGCCATCTGTTACAATGATTAACTTGCTTCCGGTATCTAAAGTTAATGCCTCCCGGATTGCCTTTGGTAGTACTACTTGGCCTTTAGAAGAAACTGATGTTACTTCGGTAATTATATTAGTCATACTACACCCCCTATGGTAAGATTTTCTTACTTTTATAATACATTATATTAGGGATAAAGTCAAATGAATATAAAATTGTAAAACTATTCTTTTTTTGATTTCATGTCATTTAATGCGTATTCACAACACTGAATAACCAATTCGTTGACCGAAATATTTTCCGTTTGAGCTACTTCCGCCAGTTTATCTAATAAATCTCGTTCTATTCGGAATCGGCTTTTTGAATGTCCGGTGACAATGAATCATCTTGGACTACATAAGCAATGGTTTTATTTTCCTTGTATAGACCCTTTTCTCATGCCTTCCTCCAAGATAAAATAACGTTATTTTATTACATTTGTCTGCTTTGCTTGATGTTTTGAATATGTTCCTGCTTCTTTTCATCGGAGTTCACATTGTGATATAAAATACAGTTTACAATATTGTCCACCTGCTGCTTCGTTAACACCGGCTGCGAGCAGTGTGAATATATTGCCTGCGGTACATTCCCGAAATAAACCACATCTGCTCCGGTTACCTGCACTCGTATCTCAGCATTCCCGGAAAAGGCAACGATAGGATATATCAGAAAATCCGCTCCCATGATTCCGATAGCCTGTGCATTTCTCATAAGCAAATCTTGCAACGTTTTGGTATGTTTATAGTTCTGTCGCAGAGGATTATAAAACTCATATTTATTGCCATGGGAATAATACTGCCATTTCGGGGATTTTTCCGTTCCATATATTTTTCCTGCATAGTTCTTGGTTTCGATTACAAAAATACCATATATGGAAACCACTATATGATCTATTTGAGTAGTTGCAATCTCATTTGCCGCCGTCTGTTGTTTTTCAAACATAATGTCGTTTAATACAACAAACTGCTCCGGATTTAACTGCCTTAATACATTGGCAACCTGCCACTCTCCGACATTTCCCCGAATATTACTTCTGGTAATCCCATTCTTCCGAAGAAGGATGGCCAATAAAACAATCAGGCCGCTGAATAAGGCTGCACCGATAATAAAGAACAGTAGATATAAATATAAACTTGAAAAAAGGTTATCTGAAATCATATAAACACTTTTATATCATCAATCCTCTCTTGCCGGAACAAGATTATTTTACCGCAAAATATATTAAAGGGACAGACTTGATGAAGAAGATCAGAAGATTCTCAATTCTTTGTAAGTAAACATTATTCTCAAACTAAATCTTCAACCCGGCAATGAAGCACTGTAGCCAGTGCTATAACACTTTCTGCAGAGGCCTTGCTAATACTTTTCG
>DFEM01000038.1 GCA_002369155.1 Lachnospiraceae bacterium UBA3802
TATTTGCAGTTGCTCTGATTAAAAGCCGTCTCTTCTTTAAATTCGTTTTTATTTGCCTTGACAATAACTCTTTTACTCGATCCAATCTCAACAACATTACCTGTCGGTGCTCCCGTTTCATCCATTTCAATCACAAATGCTTTTACGTTTTTATAGCTTTCGGTGACCGTCTTATCGCTTTTTCCTATTGCGAGATTACCGATGGCTGCAACTGCAAGAACCGTGACAATTGTTATGATTGCGGAGCCTACACCGGCACAGCTTCTGCCGAGCGCCGACATATTTTCTCTTTCTTTTCCGCTTTGGGTAAATGCGGGAACCATCGACCAGTAGGGAATATCCATCATGGTGTATGTTACGCCCCAAAGGATATAGAAAACTGCGGCGTATGCTATAAGTCCCTTACCGTTTAATGCGGGAGGAGCCGAAAACATAAAGAACAAAACAATGGCATTAGTTAAAGTACCGATAAAAAGCCAGGGTCTGAATTTGCCCCATTTGGTCTTGGTCTTTGCAACCAATACTCCCATGAGAGGGTCGTTAAACGCATCGAATACTCTGGCTATCAAAAGAATGATACCCATAACCCATGCGGAAACACCCATAATGTCCTGATAATAGTAAAGGATATAACTTGCGGAAAGCATGTATACCATGTCTTTTCCGACAGCACCTATTCCATATGCAAATTTTTCTTTAAAACCGAGTTTCATATTCCACCTCCCGATTCATTTACCCCATTTTCAAAAGCCTTACTTCCCTGTAACAATTCTAACCTTTTTACAGTTCGATATCAAAGCTTACTTCGCCCTTTGTCTTTCCGTACGCATCTTTAACGATAAGTTTCGCTTTTCCTTCTTTTTGAATCGTCTTTATATAAGTTCCACCCATACCGCCCGAGAGTGCTATAACCTTCGGTCCGATTATTTTTGCCCCACCTTCGGTCTCAAGAATAAGCGAATCGTTAAAGTAATTCAAAAGATTGCCGTTTTGATCCAAAGCACGGATTCTGACACACGCCACATCGTAAGTATTGTCTTCTTTTAGATTTGTATGGTCCGCTTTTATTTCAAACCTTACTTCCCTGGTCGGAGTCTTAATTATTTCTTTTACAACCTTGCCGTCTTTTACGGCTTCGAATTTGTATTCGGTTGCGCTTCCGCCCCAGTCTCCGATGTATTTGTTGTAAAGAGTCACTGCATCATTCATTTTCATGTGATGGAAAATCATCATCTTTGCAGCTTTAATCTTTGATGCGGTCGACATCTGATAGAGACCTACTTTGGCAACTTCATTAAGAATGGATTTGATATCATTTGATTTTGCACTCGACATACCTTCTTCTTTTTCGAGCGCATCTCCGATGTAATCATCAATCTTTATGGGAGCATGATAAAGAGAATTGAATTCATCATTCTTGTGAACATACTCCTTAATGAAGTTTCCGTTTTTATACATCCTTACGGAATCGGCATTGGTAAAAATATAAGTCTCGTGTCTGTTGCATCCGGGATGTTCTCCTATATCCATCGATGAGCTGAGTTCCAATACGGGTGTCTCATCCTGCATTTCGGAATATACGTACGCCGCCATTTTGGGATTGCGGAACATATCCATTACTCCGTGATAACAAATCCTGTCTCCGCTTCCGAAATCCTTGTGTGTGTTGTAATCAAACATGCACCAGCCGAAGCTTCCCGCAATATCGTCTGCTGCCGAAACATCGTTTAAAACTCTCGCATGTCTTACGGCATCTTCAAGTCTGTGTTCCTCCCAGTCGAAAGCTTTCGTCGGAAACATATGCCCCATGTATTCGGTGATAAGATACCCTTTTGATGCATCGCTTGTTACACTCGTCTTTTTGTCGCAGCCTCTGTTATCGCCGCTATGAATAAAATCATTGTATGTATAAACATCTTCGAGGAGATGCGATTTTTTATAACATCTTACGCCGCCCGTCTGTCTTGTCGGATCAAGTGCCTTTGCCGCTTCATTGGTTCTTTTGTAAAAATCGTCATCGTCCACGGATTCGTTGATTCTTACGCCCCATAAAATAATGGATGTGTGATTTCTGTACTGAAGGACCATGTCTTTGACATTTTCCACGGCTCTGTCTTTCCACACTTCATCACCGATATGCTGCCATCCGGGAAGTTCGGTGAATACCAAAAGTCCCAATTCATCACAGGCATCAAGGAAATAATGCGACTGCGGATAATGCGATGTACGAACCGCGTTAAGACCGAGTTCTTCTTTTAAAATATAAGCATCGTTTCTTTGAGGATTCTTGGGCATTGCATATCCGACATAAGCGTAACTTTGATGGCGATTTAAACCTCTTATCTTAAATTTCTTATTGTTCAAATAAAATCCGTCCGTGCGAAACTCTGCATTTCTGAAACCGAATCTTACTTTATATTCGTCCAAAACTTCACCGGAAACATCCTTTAAAACCGTTTTCATAAGATAGAGATTCGGTGAATCGGTACTCCATAAAAGAGGCTTTTCAAATTTGCCGTTATAAATAACCGAATTCTTTTCGTTCTCGGGATAGAATTCCGCTTTTACAAATTCTCTTTCATCTTTGGGGATATATTCTCCCGCGTCTTTTTTATCCAAAGAAAAGATTGAACTTTCAAGAATCGCTCCTTTGGCGGCATCCGTTGCCTTCACTTCAAGACGTACATTTCCGTCCATATCCGCGGATACAAAAACATCTTCGATATGAGCCTTTTCTTTTACGTCAAGATAAACATCCCTGTAGATTCCGCCGTACGTCATATAGTCGATAACGAATCCGAAAGGCGGGATATTCTGATCTTCCCTGCTGTCTGCCTTAACACAAATTCTGTTGTCTTCGCCAAAACGAACACACTCGTTTAATCTGACACGAAAGGCCGTATATCCGCACTCATGCGAACCGATTGCTTTGCCGTTTACGTATACCACACATGAATGAAGCACACCTTCGAATGTCATATAGACATCCTTTTCTTCCCAGTCTTTGGGAATAAATAAAACCTTCATGTATGATGAAATCATCTGATATTCGCTCTCATCAAAATAGTGAAGAGGAGTCTCTGTCACAGTGTGAGGGAGACGGACTTTTTCATTGCTCTCAAAAGAATAATCGTCTTTTAACATTTCTTCGGTGAAGCTTTCATTAAAAAACCAGTCATCATTAAGATATATTCTCTTATTCATGGCACGAACTCCTTTCGCACTAAATCACTTTTATACCGCCGTACTTTCTGATCTTTAAAACATGGCAGGAATCATCTCCGAATACCGCTTCCATCTTTTCTTTGTAACCCGGCACATTTTCGTTTTTGACAAATGCCTGAATGGTACCGGCAAATCCTCCGCCGTGAACTCTGAACGCTTCATCTTCTTTATCAAGAATCATGTCACTGAGGGCTAATGCCACGGACAGACTCTGGTGTGCCACATCTCCCGATGTATATACGTTCTGGAGATATTCAAAAGATGATCTTCCGGATTCTCTTACGAGTCGAAGAAATTCTTTTGTATCATTATTCTTTAGAGCGATAACTCCTTTTTTAACTCTCTCGTTTTCACTTACAAAATGAATGGCACGAAGGAATGCTCTGTCGGAATACCCGCTTCTTATTTTCGCTGCATTGTTTATAAGGTCTTCCATCGATACATCCAGAAGGACTTCCTTTCCAAAGAATGATGCCACTTCTTTCATTTCTTTGGGAATGGCTGCATATTCATCGGTAAGGTTGGCATGTGAGCCTTTCGTATCCGTGATGCAAAGGCTGTACCCTGCTTCCGACAAATCATACATAATCTTTTCACTGAAAGGATTCTCTGTATCACGAAAATCAACATGTACCAGATTGCCGAGTGAGCATGCCATCTGATCCATAAGGCCGCAGGGTTTTCCGAAATACACGTTTTCGGCAAACTGTCCCGCCATGGCTATCTCTGTATCCTTGATTCTCGATTCGTTAAAAAGCCAGGAGATAATCGTTCCGACAAGTGTCTCAAACGCTGCTGAAGAAGAAAGACCTGCACCTATTACAACATCGCTTGTAACATAAGCATCAAATCCGCCGATTGTATATCCTCTGTCGTTTAATGCCTTGCAAACTCCCTCGATAAGTGCTTCGCTCTTTCCTGATTTGCTTTTTTTCGAATCAAGATTTGAAATATCCACTCTCATCTTCGGATAGGTGCCGGAAACCATTTTAATTACATTCGAATCCGTCTTATGAACCACGGCTATGGCATCAAGATTGATTCCGGCCGCCAGAATCTCACCCCTTTGGTGATCGGTATGATTGCCCATAACCTCGCTTCGTCCGGGAGCGGAAAAAATCTGCACGTCCTTTTCGCCGTAGATACTCTCAAAGCGCTTGATGGCAAAACAATATCTTTCCTTTTGTTTTGCAGCCATTTCGGGGTCTTTGTAGATATCTGCAAAGGCACTGTTTAATATTCCGTCTTCGATTTCTTTAATCAATTCTTTGGTAATAGCCATAATTACACCCTCTTTATTAACTATAATCTAACATTTGTATATAACGCGGTCAATTAGTTTACTAAATGTTTACTAATAGAATAAATGTGGATATTGTTGGTACTTTTCCACAAAAATAACATTTTATCCACATTGGTTGTTTAATTCTTTTAGTAAATATGTTAAAGTTTGTTTAGTGATATGTTTACTAAGCGGAGGCTTTTATGGCTACAATTCGACAAATCTCCGAAAAATCAGGTGTTTCGGCAGGAGCCGTATCCAGAATATTAAATAACGATGCGACCTTAAGCGTATCCGACTCTACCCGTGAAAAAGTATTTAAGACGGCGGATTCTCTCGGATATAAAAAGAAAGAGAGAAAAAACTCTCATGTTAAACAGGGATTCTCTCTCGGCATTGTACAGTGGTTTACTCTCGAAGAAGAGCTTGAGGACCCGTATTATCTTTTGGTTCGCCGCGGTATAGAAGACTATTGTTCAAAGAACGGAATTTCCATACTCCGCTTTTTTCCATCGGATTATTCAACTTCATCCTCGGATTTTGTATCCGGCATGAAGGATGAAATAAAAAAAGCCGACGGGCTTGTATGCGTCGGAAAATTTTCCGAAAAGGAAATGAAGAAATTCATCGGCATATGCCCCAATATCGTTTTCCTCGATATGGATTCAAAGAATTTAAACGCATCCTCAATCACGATGGATTTTCGCCACGCCATAAAAGACGCGCTGGATTATTTCCTTGAACTTGGGCATAAAAAAATCGCATACCTCGGAGGCCGCGAATTCGTCGGAAATCATGAAGCCTTAAAAGATCCCAGAGAAACGGCATTCATTGATTACATGACAAAAAAGAAGATGGATTACAAGGATTACTTAAGAGCAGGTTCTTTCACATCTTCAAGCGGCTATGAGATGATGAATGATTTATTTGATAAAAATTCAGTACCCACTGCCGTATTTGCAGCAAGCGATGCCATCGCCCTCGGAGCCATGAGATCGATTAACGAACATGGATTAAAGATACCAAGGGATATTTCCATAATCGGTTTTAACGATCTTGATACCTGCAAATATACGACCCCGGCACTGACAAGCATACATGCTCCGGCTTACGAAATGGGAGCTCACGGAGCCAATATGGTATTCAGTGCAGCAAACCTTCAGGCGAACACACCTCTTAAAATCAAAATTCCCTGCGAGCTTATCAAACGTGAATCCTGCAAAGAAATATAATAAAAGGCATAAAAAAATCTTCCGCAGAAACGGAAGATTTTTTCGTTAAATATATTTGGTTAAATCGCTGACGCCATAATCTGACCTTTGCCGTATTTCTCGACAACCTTAGGAAGAGTTCTGACTGCTACCGTTCTTCTCATACGATAAGCAAGCCCTATCTTACTGGTTGTCTGCATGGTTCCGTCAAGCGGGGACCATCCTAAAAACCAAAGCCCTCTTTCGATTTCGATAATGTAGTTCATTCAATCACTTCCTTTCTTTGAGTCTGAACCATTCGAGTTACCTTCTGTGATTGTGACCTCCCTTTTAAGTTTTTCTGATTATAGCATGGGCAAATCATTCGAACAATCTGCAGAATTCATAGAATTTTCCATCTTTTGTCCTTTTTATTGTGAAATATTTACAAACATTCTGCATTTTAGTTATGATATTTTACTAATTTAAAGCGGTGAACATGTTTGAACCTACTTATTCTCGGCAATTATCTCTTCCAGTATTTCAATCGCACTTTCAACCATCTTTGGGCAAAATTCCGTGAAGAGTTTATTCTCAATACAATACTGCGCTCCCTCAGGTGTCGAAATGTCACATCCGAGCAAATCGTTGCAGATATATGTTCCGTTCTTCTCCTTAAATCTTTTCATCATTTCATCGTTAACTTTGTTGGCCGTCATTCTGCTTGCAAGATCTTCCTTATCGTGCTGACCGTATAGCATTCCCAAAACCATCAGTGCGCCTGTAACCGCACCGCATACTTCGCCCTGACGCATTCCGCCGCCAAAGCATGCTCCGAGTTTTAACGCCTGTTCTTCACTTAATCCGACTTCATCCGCAAATGCTGCCAATACAGACTGCGAACAATGAAATTTATTTCCAAAATATACCAATGCTTTTTCTTTGTGTGTCATATCTGCCTCTCTTGTTTTCTTCCTATCTGTCATGTTTATTTTTCCATATAATATAAACCATTTATCTTTCCTCAGTCAATAAACAAAAAAAGACAGAGGGTTATTCGCCCTCTGCCTGTATTATTACAAAAGTTTTATAGGATTTTGATAATTATAAGTTTACTTTGGGAAGCTTTGCTCTGTATTTTGCAAGTTCTTCGTCTGTGGGAACATAGTCGCTCATCTCGCCGTCATGGAATTTCTGGTATGCAACAAGATCAAAGTAACCTGTACCTGTAAGACCGAATACTATGTTCTTTGCTTCGCCTGTTTCTTTGCATTTAAGAGCTTCATCGATTGCAACCTTGATTGCATGTGAACTCTCGGGAGCGGGAAGAATACCTTCAACTCTTGCAAATGTCTCTGCAGCCTGAAATACTTCAGTCTGCTTTGCTGTGGTTGCTTCCATAAGTCCGTCTGCGTAAAGCTGTGAAAGAGTTGAGCTCATGCCGTGATAACGAAGTCCGCCCGCATGGTTGGGAGCGGGAATGAAATCGCTTCCGAGTGTGTACATTTTGGCAAGAGGACAAACCATACCGGTATCGCAGAAGTCATATGCATATACACCTCTTGTAAGGCTGGGACATGAAGCGGGCTCAACTGCGATGATTCTGTAGTCCGTACCTTTTTGAATCTTCTCACCCATGAAAGGTGCGATAAGTCCGCCGAGGTTTGAACCGCCGCCTGCGCATCCGATAACGATGTCAGCTTTAACTCCGTATTTATCAAGTGCGGCCTTTGTTTCAAGACCGATTACGGACTGATGAAGAAGTACCTGGTTAAGAACGGAACCGAGTACATATCTGTATCCTTCGCTTCCTACTGCAACTTCTACGGCTTCGGAAATTGCACATCCGAGAGACCCTGTGGTTCCGGGATGCTCTGCATTAATCTTTCTTCCGACTTCTGTTTCCATTGAAGGAGAAGGAGTAACGGAAGCGCCGTATGTTCTCATTACTTCTCTTCTGAAAGGCTTCTGCTCGTAAGAAACCTTAACCATGAATACCTTGCAGTCAAGGTCGAAATATGAACAAGCCATTGAAAGTGCCGTGCCCCACTGACCTGCACCGGTCTCTGTGGTTACGCCTTTCAAGCCCTGCTTCTTGGCATAATATGCCTGAGCGATGGCTGAGT
>DFEM01000082.1 GCA_002369155.1 Lachnospiraceae bacterium UBA3802
CATCTCGGTATTGATATTGATGGTAAAACGGCTTCCCCACATGGGAAAATAATCTTCATTCCAGATTCCCTGAAGATTGGCAGGAAGAGATCCGGTTCTTGAAGAAGCTATTAAAAGATATCTTCCGAAATTAAAGAATCTTACACTCTCTTCATCATCCTCTATTTCAAGTTTCACTCTGTCATATAAAGATCTGTAATCGTCGATATGCTCTTTAAGCAGTTTATCCCAAGAATTCGATGAGGCAGTTTCAATGTGATTTACAATTTTTCTCTTTATTTCTTCGGATAAATCAAATCCTGAATTGCTTATATCTTTGCTTCCCGCAGAATCACAATCCATATTATCCTTGCAGCATGATTGTTCTATAGCAAAATTCGTCTTAGAATTAACTTTATTACTCTCATTAAAATAGAAAGAAGTTTCCGCACCAAGTATAATCAACGCTTCATCAGCATTCTTTACAACAACTGTATTACCGATATCCTCAGCACTTCCGCCTTTTATAATCGTCTTCACCGCGCAGGATACAAGAATCGGGTCCTTGCCGCCGACAGTCGCATTCATTATCTGAAGATGCTCTCCTGCAAATCCTATATCATCGACGAATTTATTATAATTCTGCTTTCTGATGACCTGCTCCTTATAAGGAACATTCTCCCACGGCGAGTATCCACGGCCTATGTTAACACGAAAAGAAAGCGAACCCTCTTTGCTTGCACTTAATCTTACAGCCATACACTTTGCGTGATAAGACGAAATCACTTCTCTTGTAAAATGCACTCCGTCTATATCGTATTCGACATTAACTTTCGCATTTTGGATATCAAGTTCCCTTTTATAATTCGAATATTCATAAGAATCCTGATCAAATTCTATAAAAAGATTGCCAAGCGGCTCGTAATGGCTTTGTTCTTCGGGAAGTCCCGAAAGAGCAAGTGCGCAAAGATCTTCCGCTTCTTTTATTCTTCCTTCAAAAATCAGTTGCCTGATTTCGGGAAGCTTTTCTTTTGCCGAAGGATTGTTCCTGTCTTTGAATCCGCCATACCAAACACTGTCTTCATTAAGCTGAATCCTCTCGGTATGAACATTGCCGAATACCATACCGCCGAGACGTCCGTTTCCTACGGGAAGCGCTTCGTTCCAGTTTTCTGCGGGTTTATCAAATTCTATTTTATTTACATTAATATTAGACATATACGCACCTTTGCACACTGTTCAACAAAAAAGTAATTTATATATCTTGACAGAGTATTGATGTCGTGTTAATGTAGTATTGTAAACTACTTGTTGTGGATTAAATGAATTGTGAGGTGAAAAGTATGAGTGATTATGAAGTTTTTAAATCTCAATCTCTTAAAGAAGAGATAAGTAATGCCATATCTCACGGAATCGGTGCTGCTTTGTTTATCGCAGGCACTGCCATAATGATAGTTCAGGCAGCCATCAACGGCAAAGGTGCAATGGCAATAACAAGCGTTTCGATATTCGGTGCGAGTCTGATTCTTTTATATTTAACTTCCACCCTCTATCACTCTCTTACCAATTATAAAGCAAAAAAGGTATTTAGAAAACTCGATCATTGTATGATTTTTCTTCTTATCACAGGTACATATACACCCGTTTGTCTTTCAATGATCGGAGGTTGGGTCGGATGGACCGTATGGGGAATCAACATGGCCTGCACTGTAATCGGAGTAACTCTTAATTCGATATCCGTTAGGAAATTCGATAAGATATCACAAATACTCTATATCATAATGGGCTGGTCGATTATAATGGCTTCCTATTCTGCTATAAAGGTGATTCCGATTCCCGGATTGCTTCTGGTACTTCTCGGCGGAATCCTTTATACACTCGGAACCATATTTTACAGAAAAAAGAACGTAAAGTTTTCTCACTTCGTATGGCATCTTTTCGTAATGCTCGGAAGCCTTCCTCATTTTGCCATGATACTCTATTATGTATGCATTCGTTGAATATAAAAAACCTTCGATTGTCATTAGACTTTCGAAGGTTATTTTTTAATAAGTACTACGTAAATTATCCTCATCCGAGACTACATTCATGTAATCCGCAAAATCCATGAAGCCGCCTCTTGAATCTCCGATATCATTGGAGGTTTTTACTGCCCAGACAGTGACCAAGGTGGCAACCGCTAATCCAAGAAGAACACCGAAGATAATTCCGTACATAAGTAACATTCCTGATACGCCCATATTATCTGTCCTGCCTTTCTCTTGCAAATTTATTGATTTTGTTTGCTGTCGTAAGACTCAAACTCTTTTTCAATGCCACATACTTGCTGACTGCAGTTTTGGCTATTAAGAAGATACAAATAGGAAGTCCTATAAAGAAAATCGCTGTTCCTCTGTTAAATCCTCCTAAGTTTAAATATATAAATTTTGAAAGAGCACTGACCAGAATGGCAGACAGAAAGCATAAAACTATGGTTAATGCAGAAAACATTGCTATTACCTTGGCTTTTACAAAAGGCACCGCACCAACCATCTTTCCGGTCTGGCCGTTTACAAGAATCGTAAAGGGCTTGTTCTCGTATCTGAATGTTAAAAACCATGCAGGAAGTAATGCGTACTTGGTATCCGAAACCTGAAAATCGGGATCTGTCTTAACCAGTTTTGCTTCTTTATGTCTTATGGTCTTTGCCGCTTCTTCATTAAATATTCCGCCTGCCTTTAATACAGCATCACCTGTAATATCGGCAACTCCTAAATCAAATCTGTCTGAATAAAATCCCGAAAGATAAGCCATATCGAATTCTTTTAATTGACGCATATCATAAGGCTCAAGTCTTGTGGATGAATCATCATTAAGATTCTTGGAAGCATCAAGCGTTAATTTTCGAAAGTTGGTGGAAGCTATAAAATGTTCATATCTTGTAACGGAAGTCTTACCCTGTCTTTTGGTGTATTTATAGTATTGGCTGTCATGATAATACATGTCAAAAAGCCAAAACGGTACATAAATACCCCTCATTTTATCCACTTCAAAATTTTTAATGCCCTTGGGCACAAAGAATCCTGATGAGAACTGTCTTCTGATTATGGACTCGGCATCGTTTCTGTTAATTCTGAATGGAATAATATAATCGGGCTTAAGATAATCCGCCATTCTGTCTTTAACTACGGTAGCCTGACCGCAATAAGCACAGAATGTCGAAGTCTCAACTCCGTTAACGGCAAGCTCTGCTCCGCAGGAAGTACATTTCATAATCTGCATCTGAACGGATGCATGCTCCCTGCTTTCCTTTGCTTTTTCTTCTTCCTCTTTTCTTTTAAGAATTGTATTGTAATCGCCGAACTCATTTGATGCAAATCCGTTCGGATTGTTAAAATCAAATATTGCCCCGCGATTTAATATTTTCTTCTCTTCTTTGGGTGGTTCAGCCCCCTCTGCCATTTGCGACACTTCTTCGAGTGAAAAAGAAGAGCCGCAATATGCGCAGTACATATTATTGTTTTCTGCTGAATATTCAAGTGCCGAACCGCAGTTTCTACATTTGTAAACCATGATTTACCTTTTAGCTTAATTTAGAAATAAATCCAAGGATAATGATAACCAATGCAACAAGTGCAGCAATAACGTTAAGGATTAAACCGAAGATACCCATAATCTTCTGACCGCCATCCTGTTTGAATGCGCCAAATGCTGCTACTACACCGTAAATAGGTAAAATGATAAGCAATCCACCGAAGATAAACGGTCCGCCAAGTAAAGCGCTTGTACCCATACCGCAGTTAAGAAGGGTAAAGATAAGACCGATGATAAGCGATGTAAGACCGTTCTTTGTCTGCTTAACATTGATATTTCCTTCAGGTGCATCTGTATCACTTAATGAAACTGTGGAATTTACTTCCTGTGCTTCATAAGAATTTCCACTAAATTCCTGATTCTGATTTTCGTTTTCCTGATAATTGTTGAAATTGTCCATTTCTTCCTCCAGATAAATAGGTTTTTTTGATTATCAGTGCATTTCACACTAACCAAGATTATAAAAAAAACAACCTGTATAGTCAATAATATGATTATTTAGAGCAGGCATAAATACAACATTAAAAAAAATATAACTATTTATTTTTCTTTATTAGAATATCAATAAAAACAAATTTTCTACACTATTTCAGTTGCCAAAACCAATTATCATATATTATTCGATTATTAGAAGCCTGCATTCTATATAAATCAATCAAAAAACACCCCGCAGGGTGTTTTACTTTTTTTTACTTTTTTGACTCTTTAATCAAAAAACGTTTTAGCCATTTCGAAATAATATAATTCCTCTCAAATTAATCCCTTAAACGAATTTTTTACAACAAGTTGTAGGCAAAAATTACATTTTTCTTACAATTACGCAATGCTGCGCTCCAAAAGGAAGCCATTTCAAGCATTTTTCAAATGTTGTTGTCCATTTAAACCTTATGGGCGAAAACAAAACGTATCCATCCCAAAATA
Organism: Lachnospiraceae bacterium UBA3802; assembly: GCA_002369155.1. GTDB lineage: Bacteria > Bacillota > Clostridia > Lachnospirales > Lachnospiraceae > UBA3766. The sequence goes on from DFEM01000082.1 coordinate 4,474, forward strand.
TATCTATATTCTTTTCTTTACTTACAAGAAGATTTTTTAGTTCTTTATGGCTAAGCATCCATTCTTCACGGTCAAATTCATTATCTGGTTTATTGACGACCCTTTTTGTTAAAGGATTTATAAGATTATGTTCAAATACCACTATATAACCACCTGAGTTAAGTTTATCCTTTATTGCCTCAGCCCATTCCTTTCGGTCAACAGGATCAATGTGATGAAAAACACATGCTAAGAAAATCAAATCATACTTATCTTCTCTTTTATTAAATTCATCTACAGAGCTATTAACATAGAATGTAGCATTAGGCATTTTTTTACGTGCAATCTCAACTGATTCCGGAGATGTATCACAACCATAAAACCGTACGTTATTATCCTTAGAAAAATAATCTTTAAAATATTCCAAACTTCTTCCTATTCCACAACCAAAATCCATAATAGAATTAACCTTATGAATCAAATTATGTGTAAGTTGAATTTTATATTCAGCATATTTCTCTGTATCGCCACCAATAGGGCCTAACAACGCTTTAAGGTCATCATCATAAGACTCTGCTATAGTATCAAATTCTTTTAAATCTCTCTCTTCGCTCACCAAATTATCCTCATCCTACATTGTTTATTTTTTATATTTTTATATATTTCAAGAAGACCTCTTATGTTTTATATTCCATAATTACACAATTCAATCTAATTAATATAGAACATTTCAAGAAGAAACTCAGAGCATATAAACATTAATTATATTTAAATACTATTACCAGCAATTCCAGAACTTTCAAGCCGCCATGTTGTTCCTACAGCTGCACCTATAACTGCGTTTCTTTCCTGTAAAATTCATATTCTTAATATTTTGTTTAAATTATCAACAGGTATTATATCATAATGTGACAATTGGTTCCAACAACTTTTACTTGGTACTCCACGTCAATGTTTTCAAAAGTATTTCGTTTCTATGCAATCGTCACCAAATCTATTGTTACATGCAAATACTTTTTGTGATTTCAATAAAAACCTCCCTGCCTTTCGACGGGGAGGTAATCTTATTAATCCGTAAATTAAGCGTTAACAATCTGACCGAAATCAGCCTTAAGTGATGCACCGCCGATAAGGCCGCCGTCGATGTTGGGCTTTGAAAGAAGCTCAGCAGCGTTGGAAGCGTTCATTGATCCGCCGTACTGAATACGAACTGCATCAGCTGTAGCCTGATCATACATCTCAGCGATAAGCTCTCTGATTCCCTTGCAAACTTCTTCTGCCTGATCGGATGTAGCTGTCTTGCCTGTACCGATAGCCCATATAGGCTCGTAAGCGATAACCATTGTCTTAACCTGATCTGCGCTTACACCTGCAAGGTCAGACTTAATCTGAAGTCTGATCCAATCCATTGTTACATTCATTTCTCTCTGCTCAAGAGACTCGCCGCAGCAAAGGATGGGTGTGATGCCTGCTTCAAAAGCCTTAAGAACTTTCTTGTTAAGGAAAGCATCATCTTCCTTGAAGTATTCTCTTCTCTCTGAATGTCCGATGATAACGAATTCAACACCTGCATCTTTAAGCATGGGAGCTGAAATCTCACCTGTATAAGCACCCTTGTCTTCGATATAGAAGTTCTCAGCACCAACCTTAACGTTTGTGCCCTTAACAGCTTCTGCTACGGGAACGATATCGATTGCGGGTACACAGTAAACAACATCAACGTTGTCATTCTTTACAAGATCCTTTAATTCTGCACAAAGTGCAATGGCTTCGCTGGGAGTCTTGTTCATCTTCCAGTTGCCGGCAATAATTCTTCTTCTTGCCATTTTATTTCTCCTTTAATTTAAGAGTCTAAAGACTCATTTAATACATATTAAGCTTCGTTGATTTTCTTTCTTAACGATCTGGAAATAAATATACAAGGTAATCCGATGCCTACGCAGACACCGACGATGATTAATCCTATCTTAAGCATCATTCCTCCGACTTTGCTGTAATACGAGATAAAAAGCTGGGGAACTCTGATGCTTTTGACATCCGCGGGATTCTCTTTGCTGTAGTAAATATCAATGGAATCACCGGGCTTAAATTCATCTGTATATACCTGAAGTTCTGTCGAATACTCCTTTCCGTCCACTTCATAGGATACAACGGAAACCTGAGTGTTCATGGAAACAAGCTTTCCTTCTGTTTTAATACGGCTGTCCGCGCCGTTTTCGATGTCAATCTCCACATTGTCTATTGCAACCAGATTCTGAACACCGATTTTTATAAAAGAAAATCCGAAAAGTAAAGCTATCAGCAGCAGGACTATGCCTACTGCCGATAAAACATTACTGATTTTTTTAATTTTTGAGCTGCTCATTATATGTCCTTATTTGTCATCAGCTGCATATACACCGGGAAGTTCCTTGCCCTCAAGGAATTCAAGAGATGCACCGCCACCTGTGGAAATGTGGCTCATCTTGTCAGCGAAACCAAGCTGGTTGCAAGCTGCTGCGGAATCACCGCCGCCGATGATTGTTGTAGCATCTGTCTCAGCGAGAGCCTTTGCTACAGCGATTGTACCTTTGGCAAGTGTAGGATTCTCGAATACACCCATGGGTCCGTTCCAAACAACTGTCTTAGCATTCTTAACTGCGTTAGCATAAAGCTCTGCAGTCTTGGGTCCGATATCAAGACCTTCCTTGTCAGCGGGAATCTTGTCAGCATCTACTACAGATACTTCGATTTCAGCATCGATGGGATCAGGGAATCCTGCAGCGATTGTTGTATCGATGGGAAGTAAGAGCTGCTTGCCGAGCTTGTCAGCCTTAGCCATCATTTCCTTGCAGTAATCAAGCTTCTCATCATCTACGAGTGAGTTACCGATTTCGTATCCCTTAGCCTTTAAGAATGTGAATGCCATACCACCGCCGATGATAAGAGTATCGCACTTCTCAAGAAGGTTATTGATTACGTTAAGCTTATCAGCAACCTTAGCAC
>DFEM01000118.1 GCA_002369155.1 Lachnospiraceae bacterium UBA3802
GAAGTCCCAGACTATGAGGAAGTATTCCACATAGCCCATTTTGACGATGGTATCTATCTCATATTCCAGGCGTGACCTGAGTTCCTCTGATTCAGCCCGCTCGCCGTATCTTTCCTTAAGTCCCTTGTCGCAGAGGCTTCTGAAGTATTCTTCATTGGTAAGTCCTTCCGGTGCAATGAATTCAGGAAGATGATATTCACCGAACTTAAAATCAAAATTGCACTGTGCCGCAATGACTTCGGTATTGTCCACAGCTTCCGGAACAGATGAGAAGAGTTCTCTCATCTCCTCTTCGCTTCGCACAAAAAACTGCCCGTATGCATATTTCATACGGTCCGTATCCGTTACAATCTTTCCCGTCTGAAGGCAGAGAAGCAAATCGTGTGCATCCGCGTCATCAGCATATGTGTAATGTACGTCGTTGGTTGCCACAAGAGGAATGTCAAGTTCCTTTGAGAGTCTGTAAATCTCCGGATTGATGAGTCTTTGTTCTTCTATGCCGTGATCCTGAATCTCAAGGAAATAATTGCCTTTGCCGAATATATCAAGATATTCAAGCGCTGTTCTTTTGGCCTCTTCGTATAATCCGAGTGTCAGATTGACGGCCACTTCGCCCTGAAGACATGCAGAGAGGCAAATAAGGCCTTCGTGATACTTCCTTAAGACTTCTTTGTCGACTCTGGGCTTATAGTAATAACCGTCCTTAAATCCTATGGATACAAGGCGCATCAAGTTATGATATCCGAGATCGTTTTCCGCCAAAAGGAGCAAATGATAATATTTGTTCCCGCTCGCTTCTTTATCGAATCTCGAACCCGGAGCCACATAGACTTCGCATCCGATAATCGGGACTATTCCCTGCTTTTTGGCTTCCTCATAAAATGTCACGCAGCCGTACATCGTACCGTGGTCCGTGATGGCGGCATGAGTCATTCCGAGTTCCTTGACTCTTTTTATATATTCTTTTATCTTGTTCGACCCGTCCAAAAGGCTGTATTCCGTATGGACGTGAAGGTGTGTAAAAGCCATTTTTTATTCCCGTTTTTTTTAGTCAAATTAAAAAATACTGCACTTTATATTTTACCACTTTAGGAAGTAACATAAAAGAAAAAAATCCCGATGCTTTTTGTGCATCGGGAATGTTTTCCTTCTTAAACTTCGAGTTTTTGTATGTCTGCGCCGAGCTTCCTTAATTTCTCATCGAATATTTCATATCCTCTCTCGATATATTCGATGCCGTCTATCTCAGACTGACCTTTTGCAGCCAGTGCTGCAAGTACAAGTGCCGCACCCGCTCTTAAATCGGGCGATGTCATATTTGCACCCTGATAATAATCGACTCCTTCGATATAAGCCGTGGTGCTCTCATCTACCACTATGTTGCAGCCCATCTTTTTGAGCTCGTTAACATACATAAATCTGTTGTCGAAAATGGACTCAACGACTGTACTGCATCCGTCCGCAAGGCCCAAAGCCACGGAAATCTGCGGCTGCATGTCTGTAGGGAATCCGGGATAAGGAAGTGTCTTAACCTGAGTTCTCTTAAGTCTGTCCTTGGGTCCGATTACTCTTACCCAGTCATCCGATTCCTCTATCTTGCATCCTATTTCTCTTAACTTCGATGAAATACTGTCAAGGTGGGTGGGAATTACGTTATTAACCGTTATGTCCCCGTGTGTAATGGCTGCTGCCATCATAAATGTTCCGGCTTCAATCTGATCGGGTATTACCGCATATGAGCCGCCGCGAAGTGACGGTACACCGTTAATTCTTATCTTGTCCGTACCTGCACCTGTAATATGGCCGCCTATACCGTTGATAAAGTTTGCCACATCAACGACATGGGGTTCCTTGGCTGCTCCTTCGATAATGGTCTTGCCGGGTGTCAATACGGCCGCAAGCATGATGTTGATGGTAGCTCCTACCGAAACCTTATCCATGTACATTCTGGTACCGCTTAAAGGTCCCTGCATTCCGTCTACCACGATTTCGGTAGCGGTAATCTTCACATCCGCGCCGAGTGCTTCGAAGCCTTTTTCATGCATGTCAAGACCTCTTCCGCCGATATTGCATCCGCCGGGAAGGGGAACTCTTGCCTGATGGTAACGACCAAGCAGTGCACCCGCAAAATAATACGAAGCTCTGATCTTCTTGATACTTGGGTTGTCTACAACATATTTGTTGATCGTGGAGGTGTTAATCTTAAGAGTGTTGTCATCGATGTATTCCACCTCTGCCCCGAGATTGCGAAGCGTTTCCGCCATGATAAGCGTATCGTTTACTTTGGGAACATTCTCTAATGTAATTGTCTCATCTGTAAGAATCGTAGCAGCAAGGATAGGCAGGGCGGCATTCTTTGCGCCGCTTATATCAACCGTTCCGTGTAGCGCTGCTCCTCCTCTTATTCTGTAAACTTCCATTTATTCCTTATATCCTCATTAAGGTTAGTTAATATAATTCAACGGATTGACCGGAGTACCGTTTAAGATAATCTCAAAGTGTAAGTGAGGTCCGGTCGAAATACCCGTATTACCCGAAAGTGCGATCTTCTGTCCCTGCGATACGCTCTGTCCCGCAGATACAAGCACTTTGCTTAAGTGGGCATATCTTGTCTGAGAACCGTCGGGGTGAGTAATAAGTACCATGTAGCCGTAACCTCCGCTCCATCCTGCAGCAGATACGGTACCACCGCTTGAAGCCATAACGGTACTTCCCGAAGGAATGGCAAAGTCAACACCCTGATGGTTTCTCGAACCTATGCCGCCGGGTGAACTTCTTCTTCCGAATCCGCTCGATACGGAACCTCCGGAGATAGGCTTGATATATGTCGGAGGAACTTTTGTACCTCTTTCCACAACCTTTGCGACTGCTTCAAGAAGGATTTCCTCTTTGACAATATTCTTGTTTATCGCATTATCGTTTTTATATGTGACATCGCTTACGACCTTACGAAATCCCGCCGAGGGTTCGGTAAGTGTTACCTGCTTGGTCGTGTACCAGTCATCATTATCGATATATATTATATCCGCTTCGTAACTTTCTTCAACTATTTCTCTTCTGGTCCAAAGAACCGAAAGCTCGGGCTCGGGAACAGTGATAATAAGCGCCTGTCCCGCACGAATGGTGGAATTGACGTCTTTTATGTATTCACTGTTAAGTTCAACGAGTTCTTCCATGGTAATGCCGACTTTACGGGATATAGCCGACAATGTATCGCCCGGCTGAACTTCATAGATTTGCTGAACTTCCTGCATTCCCGTCAAAATCGAAAGCGCCGTGTCAACGTCCACGATTTCACTCTTTGGAATATATGTCTCTACGACTTCTACTTCTTCCGCAAAACCGATATTGGTAATACCCTGCGTGATATCTTTAAAATCAAGGTATTCGATAAGTTCGGATTCCGATATGTCTTTACCGACGAGGTTCTCAGCTCCCGCATCAAAGGTTACCGCATCAAACTGCACATCTTTTCTGGTCAGATTGGCAGTAAGTGTGGACATGATTCGATCGTTGTTAATCTCTGTCTTTACTTCATATTCGTTGTCTTCGTCGTACTTGTCGATGGCTCTGGTTAACAGCTCATCGACATCCGAAGCGCTCGCAAGGTTAACTGTGGTATTGTTAACCTTTACCATGTATGCTCTTGTCATCGTCTCTTTCTGATGATCCTTGAGCGTCTTTTTTATCTTTTTATATACTTCTTCCTCATCATCCACCGATTTGTAGATGGCTTCCTCTCCGACTATCTCTTTATGAATGTTTTCAATCATATAGAGGTTGTCCTGGCCTGAGGCAAGTTCTTCTCTTGCTCTTGTAATAAGCTCATCCGCCTTTTCAACGCTGTCCACGGTACCCATGTCTTCACCTAAAATCCAGATGGTAAAAAGGTTTTTTCCTTCCGAAGAATAGGTGGTGAAATTTGGCAACAAAAACAAGCCTAAGACAAAAACGGATAGGCTTGTTATTATAAATGTCGAACGGATGCGTTTATAATGATGCGTTAATAATTTCATAGATAAATCGACAGTGAGGTAAAACTATTTGATAATGCCAAAAACAGAGAGCAATGTAATAATCAAGTTAATTGCTCCGATCACTATCGCGAAGGTAACCGCAAGTTTGGTAGATTTAAGCTTTGCATAAAGTTCTCTGTTATGCTTTGTAAGGCCTTCTGTCTGGCTCTTGAATTCATCTACGACAACTGCCTGAACGTTACGGTATACCTTAACATTCTCCTTATGTACAAAGTCGTCAGACTGTTTAAACATTTCCTGAAGGGCTCTCTTGTCTTCCTCTTCCTTAAGCTGACGTGCTTCTTCTTTTTGCTGTTCTTCGAAGAGTTTTCTTTCTTCCTCTTCTCTCTTTAACAATTCATCTTCCTCGTTGGGACGGTTAATCGTCTCGATACCGGAACGAATATATTCAAGGTGATCGGCGATTTCTCTGTTCTCTCTTCTGATGGCAAGCAAAGCGTTGTCGACACTTGTCTTGACGCTTGTCTTTAATTCATCGTTTGAGTTCTTTAATTCCGCCGTCGTATTCTTTATCTCTTCGCTTGAAGACAAAATACCTTCAATGGAGGAGTTCATTGCGTCTGCCGAATTCTTAACCTCGGCTGCGCTTTCTTTCAAATCATCTGCACTGCTTCTTACAAGATCGGAAGCATATCTGATGTCATCGGCACTTCCCTTGAAATCTTCGGCAATCTGCTTAACAGCAGCCACTGAGCCGGATACTTCCATGGAAGACTGCTTCATTTCGTCAACGGGTACCATAAGGGTATTATTGACCGACTCGTTCAATGCACTGCCGACCGTAGAATCAAGATTGCTTAAAGCCTCATCTATGGCTGTAATAATCTCTGCCGAAAGCTGCTTGGATACTTCTGCATTTTCGCCTTCTTCTCCGTCAACATGGCTAACCTGAACTTTGTTGATTGATTCATCTACCAAAGCATTGATTTTATCCGTAAGCTCGGAGTTCTTGTAATTGAGTTTGCGCATATCCTGAAGGATGGCTTCGTACTGAGCCACCTGTTCCTGAAGACGGCGCATCTCATTGGCTTCAGCCTGGGCATTGGCCTTGATCATCTCCTGAGCGCTTAATTTCTGTGCAAGTTTATCTGTAAAATTGTCCATGGATAAAACTCCTCTAACCCCACTTTATAGTTAACCTTAATCGCATTATTTAAATAATATCATTTTTTAAGCCGTTTGACAACTTTTGTATTCTAAATAATCAATAAAAAAAGAACAAAAAACAAATAATTTTATTTGAAGTTTGTCCACTTTTTTTCATACAATTTTCACAATTAAAAAATATACTCTTATTAAATCATTTATTCATTGCTTGACGACTTATGTCGTCAGCACTCCTCATTTTTAGTATTTTTAATACTTTTTATTCATTTTCTCCTAAGAAAGACCCATTCCCCGGGTCTTTCTTACTTTTTGTCCAAAAGCTGTCAATTTCATAAGAAATTTCGAAATTCAAGTCCCTCGAAAAGCCATTCGGATATTTCGCATCAAAAAAGCCCGACACATTGTGTCAGGCTTAATTATTTACGCTCTGCCGGCTTTCATGAGATGTTTGTTCTCATACATTCTCTCGTCTGCTTTTTTGAACAATGTATCGATATCATCGTTCTCAATCTCATCATAATCCGCCATTCCGGACGCAACCGATACACGGTTAAGTTCGGTAATGTCGTCTGCCTGCATCTTCTGGACACCGGATCTGAATTTTTCAAGCAGTTCGTGTCTTTCTTCGTAATCGGAATTTCTGAGTATTGCGACAAATTCATCGCCTCCGATTCTGAATACCGGCGAATGTTTGAAAGTATGACATATAAGCTCGCTGGAATTCTTGATATATATGTCGCCGGCGCCGTGTCCGTACTCGTCGTTAATCTTTTTAAGATTGTTAAGGTCGAACATTACGGCTGCGAATTTTACTCCGTCCTGGGCAAGGTAATGTCCCTTAAGCGAAGATTTTGCATTCTCGAAAGCCGTTCTGTTCTTAAGCGATGTAAGGGCATCCGTCTGCATGAGTTCGGATAATTTGTCATTTAATGCGGTTAATTTGATGTTTGTTCTGTAATATGTAAGCGACTGTACAAGACAGGATTCATATTCCTGATATACCCAGTCCCTCATGCCGTTGTCGGATTTGACCATTATGAAATATCCGACTATAAACGTTTCGATATAAAGCGGCATTACAAAATAGATTTCATTCTGGCCTTTTCCGTCATAATCGGGAATAAGTTCTCTTTTATGGATCGTCTGTCCGGCTCTTAACATCTCGCCGTCTTTTTTGGATACTATGACAAGCATTCTGTCGCTGTATTTGTATTTCGGAAGCTGATCGATTTCCTCCTTTCCGATTCTCTCAAGCGTCGGATCGAGCATAAGATAAAAAGTCTCGGTTTCCTGAAGGAAAAATCCTTCTCTGATTACTTTCTGAAGTTTTCCGGGAAGTGTCGCAAACCGGTTTGAATCAAGGAAGGCCGATCTGATACCGAAAATCGTGCCGTTTCTTGCATTCATCTCATAAGACTGTGCAAGAAGATCGTGGCAGAATTTTCTTCTTAAGACATCTTCGTTGCGGGGATGATCGCATCCGCAGCTCTCGCCCGGTCTGAACACGCCGTCTATATACTGTTCTTCGGGAACTTTTTCTCCCGCAAATATCTGTATTAAATTTTCAACTATCAATTCTCCTATGCGTCCATAGCACTGGTCTACAGTTGCTATCGAAGGATAATAGCTCTGATTCGACTTGGAGTAATCATAACCGGTGACAAAAACATCGTCAGGAACCATCAACCCCTGCATCTCGAGCGCTCTGCAGCCTGCAACGGCAAGAATGTCATTAGCGAATATCATGGCATCGGGAAGTTTTTCTTTGGTATTATAATCCGATGAAATGATATTCATTGCGGTTATGATTTCCCAATTGGTATATACGATATCTTTTTCTTCAAGGATGAAATCTTTATGTTCTTTGGCAAAATCCAAAACCGCATTTAATCTTTTCTGGGAATCTCCGTTTTCCTTGGGGCCTGCAAAAAATGCAACTTTTCTTACATTGTGTTCTTTGTAGAGATGTTCGCAAAGTTCATGCATTGCCGCTTCGGCATCGACAAGAATACCGTGGAAGCCGGGATGTGTATCTCCTATGCAGAATGTCGGTATTTCGGCTTTTTCACAGTTATCGTATATTAAATCTCTCGCTGCATTGGAATTGAGTCCCTGCGAGAAGACTATTGCTGCATCATAATCGTTTAAATCGGGAAATGAATGTATGGATAATTCACTTTGATTACTGCTTTCGCTTCTGCCGTAAGAGTTTGCGGCAAGGAATATAAAGGTATCCGCTTCGATCCCTTCGATCGCTTTCGAATATCCTTCTATAAAGGATGTAACTATATCATTGTTCCAAGTATTGGCAAATACGGCAATCCTTTTTTTCATACCAGAGCCTCCAAAATTATCCCCTTTGGACTCGTTACCAATTACACAAAATAACCCCTGTACTCAACTTTAATTTGAGAAGCGGGAAACAAATATTCATATAACTCCACAAAATAATCATCGGTCATACTTGCAAGATAATCAACCACCATCTCCTCAAAACTTTCATTTTTATAATCCGAAAGTCTCCTGTAAGGCTTCGTAATATCTTCGATATATTTGAGGTGATGCCTGTAAAATACGGTATCTTCGCTGCCTGACCTGGCCTGTTTCAAGAGCTCATCGTAAAGCTCATCAAACATCGGGTATATTTTCTCCTTATATACCCTTTCAATTTTATCACTTAAATAGATTTTTTGGTAATTTTCTTTTTTGGCTGCCGAAAAACTTTCAAAATATTCGTCATCCATCGCAATATAATCTTTGCCGTAGCTGTTTTCGATTATATTGACAATCATATTGTTGATAATCTCGGCATTTGTCTTGCCTATGACTTCCGATTGGAATATTCCTTCGGATTCGATAAGTCCGAGTTTCTTTGCGTCCTGTCTGTCCTTGCCAAGATATGCGATAATATCCGACACTCTTACCACGCATCCCTCAAGCGTGGCGGGAACAAGTGTCTTTATAAAAGCACTGTCCTTATAACTTGAAGCCATTTTTTCGTCGAATATTTTAAAATCATCATAAGGCACAGGACGGTATTCCCTGCATTCGAATTCGCCGTTGTGACAGATGATGCCGTCAAGTGTCTGAAGGCTTAAATTGAGCGGAAAAATCGTGCTCAACACTCTTGCCGAATGTATGTTGTGGTTAAAATGTTTTCCCGTATCTTTAAAAAGAATCTCGTCGAGCTTTCTCTCACCCGCATGGCCGAAAGGCGTATGTCCTATGTCATGACCGAGTGCCGCAGCCTCTATAAGATCCGTGTTTAAATTCAAAACGGAACCGATATTTCTTGCAATCCTTGCCACAAACTGAACGTGAGTCGCTCTTCGGCTTACATCATCGTTTTTGCAAAGAGAAAACACCTGCGTCTTATCCATGTATCTTACATAATAAGGGCAATGCATGATTTTCTCGGTATCTCTGACAAATGCAGGTCTCCAAAGGTTGGCTTTGTCGTGATCGTTTTCTCTTCGTACGACATTCTCATCCTTAAAAGCATAAGGATTTTCTTTGTGCGCCGCTCTGTCTTCGATGATTCTCTTTTGCAATTCGTCGCTTAAATTGTGGTAAATTGCCATTTACGTCCTCTTTACTTTTTGGTCGAACCGTTAACTTCGGATTCAAGGTTTTCTCTTGCAACGGCAAGCATTAACTTGATTCTGTTTTCCTGGTTAACCTTTGTGGCACCGGGATCGTATTCGATGTCAACGGAATTAATCTTCGGATTGATTCGTCTTACTTTGTTAAGCATTCCCTTTACGGCTACGTGGCAGGGAAGGCAACCGAAGGGCTGAACGCAGATGATGTTTTCATATCCGTGTTCAGCAAGTTCAAGCATCTCCGCTGCAAGATACCAGCCCTCGCCCATGCTGTTAACCGTATCGATAATGCCGTCGGCTCTTTTCTTTAAATCATTGACTCTCTCGGGAGCGGTAAACATCGGCCATTTTTCAATGCTGCCGATCAAGAGATCCTCGATAAAGAAATAGTATTTCATGACTATTTCCATGATCAGTCTCTTTATGGGATTACCGCCGTATTTTCGAAGGTCTTCGAGTGCGCCGTTGGTCTTGTACGCACCGAATCCGAGTACGGTCGGGATGAAATATTCGCAGTCCTGCTCGGTTAAGAATTCTTCAAGGTGATTGTTTCCGGGAACAGAATATTTAAGATAAAGTTCACCGATAATCGCAACCTTAACCTTGGGCACTTTTTTAATCTCTATCTCGGAGAAAGTGCGGCATATCTCGGAAACCGTTTTCTTCATGGCCGATACGCTTATGCCTTTTGCTTTTGAAAAGTCCTTTGCAAGTTTTTCTATCCACTCATCCAAAAGTGCATCTGTAGTGCCCTTGTTGACTTCATAAGGTCTAACCTGATTGGACACAAGATTAAGCGCATCTCCGTATACGAGTGCGGCTGCTGCCGAAAGGAGCGTTAATGGAGATAAGAAAATACCAGGTGCATATTCCATATTCCATGTGTTTGCGGAAATAAAAGGAACATTGGGGTATCCCGCTCTCTGGAACGCTTTTCTCATAAGGTTGATATAGTTTGAATCTCTGCATCCGCCGCCCGACTGAGTGATTATCATCGCCACTTTGTCGGGATCGTATTTGCCGCTCTCCATCGTGGCAAGCATCTGCCCGGTAATAAGCGAGCAGGGATAGCAGATATCGTTATGTACGTATTTAAGACCTTTTTGGATTACATCCGGTCCTTCGTTTTCCATAAGTTCGACTTTGTAACCGACTCTCTGAAATACCGGTCGAAGAAGTCTGAAATGAATCGGACACATCATCGGAGAAAGAATCGTATAATCTTTCTTCATCTTTTTGGAAAACATTAAACGTTTCGTGAAATGAGGACTCTGATCTTTTTTCATCACTTGCCCTCCTTTCCGGATTCTATCGCGGCAATCAAACTTCTGAGTCTTATCTTAACGGCACCTAAGTTTGTTACCTCGTCTATCTTTATCTGAGTATAGAGTTTTCCCCTGCACTCAAGAATTTCTCTGACTTCATCGGTTGTAAGCGCATCGAGACCGCAGCCGAATGATACAAGATGTACCATGTAAAAATCGGGTGTATCAGCAACATATTTTGCCGCAGAGAAAAGTCTCTGGTGGAATGTCCACTGAGCTATGATATTGGTTTCAAATTTATTTACTTTGTATGATACGCAGTCTTCGCTTATAACGGCAAATCCGAGTCCGGCAATCAGCTTGTGGATACCGTGGTTCACTTCGGGATCGACATGATAAGGTCTGCCGGCAAGAAGAATGATTTTCTTGTTTTCTTCCTTGGCTCTCTTAATAATTTCATCGCCTTTTGCTCTTACCTTTGCAACGTAATTTTCATATTCGGAATATGCAGCATTGCAGGCTTTCTTTATCTCGGACTTTGCAAAAGAAGTATTTAATCTCTTTTCTAAAATTTCTTTGATTTTCTCGGGGAATTTGCTCTTGACATGAGGTCCCACATAATCGCATATATAAGTGATGTCGCCGAAGTTGACGGTATTGGCGCCTATTACTTCGGGGTATCCCGAGATTACGGCACAGTTATAATTCTTTCTGCCCTTATGCTCATCGAAATGATATGTCATTCCGGGATAGAATATTACATCCACTCCCATTTCGATCAAAGTCTGGATGTGGCCGTGCATCATCTTTGCAGGGAAGCAGACCGTATCAGAAGGAATGGTTCCCTGGCCTTTTATATACATGGCTCTGTTGGAAAAGCCCGAAGTTTTTACCGTATATCCGAGCGATTTGAAGAATGCGTACCAGAAAGGAAGCATCTCATACATATTCATCGCAAGAGGGATGCCGATTACTTTGTTTCTGTCCGATTTATCGGACATATTGTTTTGTTTGTTCTCTTCCGATTCAACATCGGAATATTCCTTAAGAAGAGACAATTTGTATTCATAAAGATTCAGCGAATCATCCTGTGCTTTCTTGGTCACGGGTTTTTCGCATCTGTTTCCGCCGATGAATTTTCTTCCGCCCGAGAATGTATTGACCGTAAGCTGGCAGTGGTTGTTACAGCCGTTACATGTAACGGATTTTACATCATAGGAAAATGTCTTTAATTCTTCGCTTGATATTACGCCTTCGTAATCTTTTTCATGCGTGCTGCCTTTTCTTAAATAAAGTTCCTTGGCATACAATGCAGCACCGTAAGCGCCCATCATGCCGGCTATGTCGGGACGGATTACGTTGACTCCCATCTCCTTTTCGAATGCACGCAAAACAGCGTTGTTTAAGAATGTACCGCCCTGTACGACGATTTTCTTTCCGAGTTCATCGGCAGAGTGTACACGAATAACTTTATAGAGAGCGTTTTTAATAACGCTTATTGATAATCCCGCTGAAATATTTTCAACGGTAACGCCTTCCTTTTGAGCCTGTTTTACGGAAGAGTTCATGAATACCGTACATCTTGATCCGAGGTCTACGGGGTTGTCTCCGAAAAGGCCGAGATTTGCGAACTCTTCTATGCCGTAGCCCATGGATGAAGCGAAAGTCTGAAGGAATGAGCCGCAGCCCGACGAACAAGCTTCGTTAAGGAAGATATTGTCGATTGCGCCGTTTCTTATCTTGAAACATTTCATGTCCTGTCCGCCGATATCGATGATAAATTCAACATCGGGAAGGAAAAACTTGGCAGCCGTAAAATGAGCTACCGTTTCAACCACGCCGTATTCGATATTGAGCGCAGCTTTTATCATATCTTCTCCGTATCCGGTAACGGCACTTGATGCAATATGCGCCTTGGGATAACGGGAATACATTTCTTTTAAGGAATCAACGACAACATCGATGGGTTTGCCCTGATTGGATTCGTATCTTGAATATAAGATTTCACCCTTGTCGTTGGTAAGAATGACTTTCAATGTAGTGGAACCCGAGTCAATGCCAAGGAATGCTTCGCCCTCGTATTCGCTTCCTTCTATTCTCTCTACTCTGTCTTTTGCATGTCTTTCGACAAATTCATCATATTCCGCTCTGTCTTTAAAAAGAGGTTCGAGCGACGAAATTTTGATGGAATCCCTGGCACTTGTGATGACATCAAGCGCGGCATTCAAATCCACTGCTTCATTGGCATAATAAGCTGCACCCATGGCAACAAAAAGAAGGGAATCATCAGGACATGTTCCCTCACATTTAAGCGCTTTGTCAAAAGCCAGTCTCAATTCCGACATGAAAGTAAGCGGACCACCGAGATATACTATCTTTCCTTCAATGGGATGGCCCTGTGCAAGACCTGTGATGGTCTGGTTGACTATCGCAGCATAGATACTTGCGGATATATCTTCTTTTCTTGCTCCCTGATTTAAAAGGGGCTGAATGTCAGTCTTTGCAAATACACCGCATCTTGAAGCGATGGGATATATTTTTCTGGCATTCTTTGCGAGTTCATTCATCTCGTCTGCAGATACCTGCATAAGCGATGCCATCTGATCGGCAAAAGCACCCGTACCGCCGGCACAGGTTCCGTTCATTCTGACTTCGAGATTGCCTCTAAGGAAAAGAATCTTTGCATCTTCTCCGCCAAGTTCGATTACGACATCCGTATCGGGGAGTCTTTTCGAGATTGCAACTTTTGTGGCATACACTTCCTGCACGAACGGAATTCCGGCCTTCTCGGCAAGTCCCATTCCCGCAGATCCGGAGATGGCGCATATTACGGGCTCTTTGATATCGAATTTGTCAATTAAACCCTTTAAAACTTCTTTTGTTTTTTCGGTTATGAGTGTGAAATGTCTCTCATAACTTTTATGTATTAAATTACCCTCATCATCGAAAACCACCGATTTAATGGTGGTGGATCCGATGTCTATTCCTATTTTCACGATAATGCCTCTGTTATTAATTCATATCTTCTGCAAATCATTTTGCACATAAGCGCAGAATACGCACGATATGTTTTTTACATAAATCTCTTTAAATACTTAAGGTAATGGAATCCGATATTCGACCACTTGAATCCGAGCGACGAAAGTACGCCTGTCGTGTATGAATTGCTTATCGGAACATTCCTTGATTTGGATGCTATCGAACTGTAGAATGAGAGAACCGCCACATCCTTATCATTGATTTTTTCACGGATAAGTTTGTCAAAGATTTCTCTGGGTACACTCTTGCACTTAAACAAAAGCTTGTTGGCAAGTTTTTCGATGGTAAACAAATGAGGATTGTACAAATGGTAAATATTGTTAATCCTGTTGTAAAGAACAAGCTTAACATATGCATTCGCACATTCGTCAACAGCCGTAAAATCCATCGGGAATTCAGCCAGATCGGGGCTGTAAAGACCTGCTTTGAAAAGGCCTCTTGCTCTTCCGATAAAACCGTTGTCATCCGCATTCTTTTGGAACATGCCGTCCGACATTCTCCATGTAAGATTACCGATTCTGTAGATATTGACTTTAAGCCCCTCTTCTCTTGCAAGAAGAACAGCTTCCTCTGCTTTGTACTTGGAATGAATATACACGTTCTGAACGTATTTTTGTCCGATGTCGAGTACGAATTCGTCGAATACTTTGTCAGTCTTGGGAATGGATACAGTACCCACACCGTTAACAGAAGCAGTCGATGTATAATGAAGCACGGCTCTTGCATCCTTGCAGAAGTTGATGACATTCTGAGTGCCCCATACATTCGTTCTCTCGAAGTCTTCGTAATGACCTGCGTGATGAACATTGGCTGCGGTATGAATAACCGTATCAACCTTTCTGACAAGAATTGAATATTCGATATCGTTTAATCCGAAATGTTCGGCCTCGATATCTCCTTTTACAACCTTGTAATTGAAGTATTTATATTCCTTGGGGAAATAACGTCCGAGCGTCTGTCTTAATCTCTCTTCGTTTCTTACAAGACATACGACCTTGACTTTATTTCTCAAAAGTTCTCTTAAAATATGTGCGCCGAGGAATCCCGTTGCACCGGTCAAAAATACACACTTATGCTGATTCTTGTATAAAACATTCGAATTCTTTAAGATAATCGAATTGACGTCAACCTTGCTTTCTTCGGCAGCAAATTCATTGCTTCCTTCCATGTATTTTGCAAGCGATTCAACGGTAGGATATTCATATAATTCCTGTGCGTTGATACCAAGTATTGCGGCAAGTTCGAATGCCGAAAGCGAATCGCCTCCCAAATCGAAAAAGTCATCGTAAATGCCGACTCTCTTTGTAAGAATCTGCTCAAACGAACTGACAAGTTTTTCTTCTGTTGCGTTTCTCGGAGCCACATATTTGACTTCATTTTTCTCAAGCTGATTCTTGATCATATCGAGAAGTTCATGACGCTTGATTTTAAGCGTGGTGGTTCTCGGGAACTCTCTGTGCGTAAAGCTTATGAACGTAATCTTTTTATATGCGGGAAGAGATTCGTTCATTTTCTTTATTGCCGTTTCTATTGCTTTCTTTTTATCTTTGTCACCCGGATTGAGAGGAAGTACCAATGCACAGATTCTTCCCTTGTCTCCGTATACAAATGAAGATTTTACTCCTTCGATAACATTAATCTTCTCTTCGAGTTCTTCGGGATAAATATTCTTGCCGTTATCAAGGATAATAACGTTTTTGCTTCGGCCTGTGATAAAGAGGAATCCTTCATCGTCAATATATCCGAGGTCTCCCGTATAAAACCATCCGTCTTTGATGACTTCGTCCGTGGCTTCCTGATTCTTGTAATAGCCGAGCATTACAACATCACCCTTAACGACTATCTCTCCGTTAACGGTTTTGACTTCAACATTTCTGGGTTTTCCGACGGAACCTATCTTGCCTTCTGCGGGACAGTTGGCACTTACCAAGGGAGCACATTCAGTCAAACCGTAGCCCTGGAAAACATTGATTCCGAATTCGGCAAAACATTCAACGATTTCCGAACGAAGTGCCGCGCCTCCGACAACCACATTGCAAAGATTGCCGCCGAATTTCTCCAAAAGGGATTTGAAAATCGTACGACGTGCATCCATTCCGACAACCTTTGCCGCTTTGGCAAGTCTCTTGCCGGTTTTGATTTTTCTTGCAGTTTTGGGGTCTGCCATTGAGTCTTTGATTTTCTTATACAAAGCTTCCGCGATGGCGGGCACGATAAGTATTACCGAAGGCTTGAAGATATTCATATTGGCTGCGATATTTTCAATCTTGTCGTTGATACAGATTGTCGCGCCATAGCAAAGAATACCCAGATTGTCTACGGTAAGTTCAAATGTATGATGAATCGGAAGGACACTCAGTACCACCTTCGGTCCGGCGAAATTTGAAGCATAATCAAGCCTGTGAATTTCTTTCAGGTTGCTTATTATGTTCTTTTGAGAAATCATTACTCCTTTGCTTACGCCTGTCGTTCCGGATGTAAACAAAATCTCGCAAAGTCCTTCGGGATCGGTAATGGGAAGTTCCTCTTCTTTGGTCTTAAACAAAGACTTAAACCCCTCACTGCTCATGTCGAAGATATTTTTGATTTTTTTGATTTCTTTCTTAGCTTTTTTCGCTGTTTCTTCAAATTCGTTATCATAAAGAATTGCCGATACGTCTCCCTCAGAAAAAAGAAACATCATCTCTTTTTCAAGGAGCATTTTATCTATGGGAATAACTACGTTTCCGCTTAAAATGACAGCAAGAAAAGACACAATCCATTCATAGCTTGTGCTTCCCAAAATGGCAATATGTTCAGATTTTAACCCTTTTTGAACAAGAGCCGAAGCGAGTCCGTACGCATCTCTTTTAAGATCCGCATACGTTCTGTCTTCTATCACCTCATCGCGAAAAAAACGATAAGCTATATTCTGTGCATATTTACCGCCGATATCATCAACAAATTCTTTTATCGAATTGAAGTTGTCACTCATATTTTTTACCCTTTACTTTATACATCCAGTTTAAATACTCTCGCAAAATTCTTATAAAGTATCATCTCCCTGACATCGTCCGAAAGATTTAATCTGTTGAATCTTTCTTCATATTCCTTCTTGGGATTCCACATCGGGAAATCACTTCCGAAGAAAAATCTGTCGGGACCGAAGTGATCTATAAATCTTTCAGCCGTTGATTTTTCGAGCATAAATAATGAACTCGAAGTGTCGTAATATACATTGTCGAGTTTGGGATTGTGGAACGAGTCATTCCATCTTCTGTATCCGCCGAAATGCGCGCCTATAACGGTGAGTCCGGGGAAAGCTTTGGCAACCTTTACCATCTTTTCAGGTGCGGAAAAATCGTATCTGTCGTCTCCCATGTGGAAAAGAACCGCAAGTCCTTCTTCTTCCATCGCTTTGTATATCGGGAACGCTTTGGGATCGTCAATGTCGTATCTCTGCATGTCATTGTGGAATTTGACTCCGCGAAGCCCCAATTCTTTGACCCTTGCAAGCTCTTCCTTGAAATTATCGTAATCTTTGTGCAT
>DFEM01000112.1 GCA_002369155.1 Lachnospiraceae bacterium UBA3802
CTTTTAATCAGAGCAACTGCAAATACACTATAAGTTTTTACGATTATTTCGATTCAAGTCAGGCACCTGACGGTGAAATATTTAAAGATGAATTTAACAATGACAACTGCACCATGGATACGGTTATAGATACTGCAAGCGGTGAAGTTGTGGTTGGAATCTATCTTCCTTCGGAAGAATTCGAAAAGATACCTACTGATGATGGTTTAATGCTTTCAATTGAATCCACAAAGGAAGTCGACAGACTCGGCTTTAAATATTTCTCTTTGATCGTGGCAGTTATCTTCTTTGTATTTATTCTTATTACATGCCTTTTCATCAAAGAAAAATCAACCGTGGATGTGCAGACCGCAAAGATATCCGATATGTTTAAAGCCCTTATTCAAAACGACCAGGCAATGACCATGGTTATTACGATAGTGCTTGTAAACTCCGCAGTATATATAACATCAAATCTGCTTATATATTTCTTTAAATATGATATCGGAGGAGCTTCGTGGCAGGGCAATTATACTTTGTTCAGCACTTTCGGCGGCGGGATTCAGATTCTGGCTATGATGTTTTTCTTCCCGATTTTAAGAAAGTTTTTTGAAACATTGAAGATTTTCTACATCTCCGTTATCTCTGCAATATTCGGATATGTGATACTGCTTGTGATGGCACTCTCCGGAGTAAGTTCAGTATATCTTTTCTTCATACCCGGATTCTTTATCTTCGGAGCAGTCGGATTGTTAAATGTACTTGTTACAATCTTCCTTGCCAACACTGTTGATTACGGCGAGATTAAGAATAACAGAAGAGACGAATCCGTAATATTCTCGATGCAGACTTTCGTGGTAAAACTTGCATCAGGTATTGCAGCATTGGCAGCAGCGGTAAGTCTTTCGGCATTCAAGATAAGCGAATCGGACGGCACATTCGAGGCAGTTGAAGGAAGTCTTCTTAAAGGACTTATGGTTTATATAGACAACATCAAAGAGAGTTCGGTTTCGATTGTATCGGGAAGTTCGGTAATGGGACTTAGAGTCGTGATGACGGTATTCCCGATGATTGTGCTTGTGATTGCACTTATCATCTTCAAAATGAGATATAATCTTGATGATGAAAAATTAAAAGAGATTACTGCACAGATTGAAGCAAAAGGGGTTACAAAATGATTATTGCAAAAGACGGAAAATTTGTATTACAAACAAAATCAACAACATACGCATTTGACACGCTCCAAACAGGGCATCTTGAGCATTTGTATTACGGCGGAAGAATTGATTTTTCAGAGGATTTAAAAGAGTTTGAGGTAATAAAGCCCAAGAGAGAATTCGGCCCCGGCAATACCATATCGTACGACGAGGAACATTTCTCATTTGCACCCGAAGATACATGCTTTGAGATTTCGTCCACAGGCAAAGGCGACATCCGTTCTCCTTTTGTTTCGATTGTTCATAAAGACGGAAGCAGAACAAGCGACTTTTTGTATGAAAGCCATAAGATTGTAAAAGGCAAACCCGAAAGAAAGACACTTCCGGGATCATATGATGAAGAAGGCGACTGTGAGACTTTAATCGTTACGCTCAAAGACAGAAGTTATGATGTAAAGATTGATTTATATTATGTTGTGTACGAGAAGAAGGATGTAATTGCAAGATACTGCGATTTAAAGAATGAGGGAGACGATATTAAGATTGAAAGACTCTTAAGTCTTCAGCTTGATTTTGTCGAATCCGATTTTGACGGCATATTCTTTTTCGGTGCATGGGCAAGAGAAATGCAAAGCTATCGTACACGCATCTCAAACGGAATGCATGTGAGTCGAAGCAATATCGGCACGAGTTCAAGCAGAGCCAATCCTTTCTTTATGATTGCCAAGGAAGAAACCACGGAAGATATGGGTGAGTGTTACGGCTTCAACCTTATCTACAGCGGCAACCATATGGAAATCACAGATGCCAACTCGTACGGAAAAGTCAGAGTCCAATCCGGAATTAACGATGAAGGATTTTTGTATACGTTAAAAAAAGGTGAAGTCTTTGAAGCACCTGAAGCCATAATGAGTTATTCCGATAAGGGCTTCAATTCGCTAAGCGCTGTCTTTCATGAATTCGTCAGGGAAAACATCGTTCGCGGCGAATGGAAAAAGAAGGAGCGTCCCGTTCTTTTAAACAGCTGGGAAGCATCGTATTTTAATTTTGACGAAAACAAACTTGTAAAACTTGCCAAAAAAGCGGCAGAGGTCGGCATCGAATTATTCGTAATGGATGACGGATGGTTTGGCGAGAGAAATGACGATCTTACATCGCTTGGCGACTGGTATGTTAACAAAAAGAAGATACCGGGCGGCCTTGACGGGCTTTGCTCAAAGATTAACAAGCTCGGACTTTCATTCGGCATCTGGGTTGAGCCCGAGATGGTAAATGTAAAGAGCAAACTTTACGAAGAACATCCCGACTGGTGCCTTGCCAATCCCGACACACCCCACTCCGAAGGACGGCATCAAAGAATGCTCGACCTTACCAAGAAAGAGGTCAGGGATTATATCATAGAGGCGATGAGCAATGTCTTCTCATCAGCCAATATCGAATATGTCAAATGGGATATGAACAGAATCCTCTCAGATGTATATTCTACAGGAAAAGATCCTGAATATATGGGAGAGATTCCTCACAGATACGTACTCGGTCTCTACGAGATAATGGGCGAACTTACAAAGAGATTTCCAAAGATTCTTTTTGAAGGATGTTCTTCGGGCGGCAATCGTTTCGACCTTGGAATTCTTTGCTACTTCCCTCAGATTTGGGCATCCGACAATACCGATCCGATTTGCCGAAGCGAGATTCAGGAAGGTTTAAGCTACGGATATCCTTTAAGCACAATCGGCGCACATGTATCCGCAAGCCCCAACCATCAGACGTTAAGAAAGACTCCGATGAAAACAAGAGCAGCCATCGCGTGCTTCGGTTGTCTTGGATATGAATGCAATCTTAACGATTTAAGCAAAGAAGAAATAGACGAAATCAAAAAAGAAATCGCACTTTACAAAGCATATAGAAGCGTAATGCAATACGGTACGTTTTACCGTGGCGGCAAAGGCCCTGCAAAGGCATATACTTCAGCAAGCAACAGCGTGCTTTCAAATGCTCCCGGATACGGCAATCTGACCGAGTGGACCGTAGTTTCAAAAGATAAAAAGACGGCGGTCGGCATGATGTTAAAAAAGCTTGCGCTTCCGAATACGCAAAATACGATTTATCATCCCAAGGGACTTGATGAAGATACAATGTATCTTTTTGTTAACAAGGAACTTGAATATGACATAAGGGATTTCGGTGATCTGGTAAATACCGTGGCACCCATTCATATTAAGCAGAATTCACTCCTTTTGGATATCATTGCCAAGAGGATAAAACTTCCGAGCGAGAAGGAGAATTATACCGCAAACGGCAGACTTCTTTGTACGGCAGGCGTGAGACTCTGTCAGGATTTCGCCGGTACCGGATATAACGAAAATGTTCGCTATGCGCAGGACTTCTCAACCAAGATGTATATCATGGAGGAGATGCCAAAGAAGTAAGAAGGCGCATGCGTGGAAAAATCGGACAATGTATGGTAGAATATTAAGGAATATTGCTATCTGACATTGTCCGTTTTTTGTTGAAACGGAATATACCAAGAGGGTCTGCGGGAGTGAAAGCAAAAGGAGTAAAAAGAATATTGATTGACAATATCGCATTTTGTATTATCGGTGTGATATTTGTTTTTTTGACCTTTGTGACCAGAACTCTGACCGTTTACGGCAATCTCCTCTGGACTCCATCATTTCTTTTAAAATCTGTTTTCGTATCTCTCGTTACGGGCATTCTCATCGGATTTATAATAAATTATCTTTTTAATATTGCTGAAGCATATTTAAATACTAGGATATTTTTATCCCCAAAAGGGTTACCCAAAATCGAAGACGAAACTGAAAATTCGACAGGCAGGGTATTGTCGAATACTTATAAAAAAATCCAACCGAATTCCGGCGTTTTGATTGCGGTATTTGTCGGATCGCTCATTCTTATATTCCTTTCATACATTCCGTATTTCCTGGCGTATTTTCCCGGCATATTGGCATATGATTCTTATATCCAGATCGGTCAGATATTTGCGAACGAATACAATGAACATCATCCTCTTTTTCACACGCTTATGATTAAGGGAGCATTGTCTCTCGGCGAAAAAATTTTTCACAGTTTAAATGCCGGAGCGGCGATATATGTGCTGGATCAGATGTTTCTTCTTTCGGCTGTTTTTGCATATGGAATTTACTGTCTTTTTAAAAGAGGCTTTCGTATTTTCTCAGTTTTGACACTTCTTTTGTTGATGCTTTTTCCCTTCAACGGTTTTTTGGCTGTAAGCGTTACCAAGGATGTTCCGTTCTCGGCATTTTTCCTTCTTTTTGTCATAGCACTGACAGAACTTGTTTTTGATGAAAATAATAAGATTAATTTAAATTCAATTCTTCTTTGCCTTTCCGTGATTATGTGTGTGCTTTTCAGAAATAACGGAAAGTATGCATTCGCTTTTACCATCCTTGTTACGTTAATTATTCTTCTTTCAAAGATTGTAAAAAAATCAAATCCCGATAACAAAGATAAAAAGAAAAAAGAAGTGAAAAAATATGCAACAATTCTTGTGATGATTATGGCATCGCTCATCGTTTCCGCGATTGCTTTAACGATTATTTCAAAATCACTTAATGCAGTTCAGGGCGACAGGAGAGAGATGCTTTCAGTACCCATCCAGCAGCTTGCAAGAACCTATGTGTACCATGCGGGAGCGGGAGTAAAAAGTGAAGACGACAATACAATGGATGAGGCATCGAAAGCTCTTATCAATGAATTTTTGCTTTATGACAGTGCCAAACTTTACAGACAGGATATTTCGGATCCGGTTAAAAGAAATACCAACACCTGGGTAGTAGTAAACAAAACTTCCGAATTTGCCAAAGTGTATCTCGGACTTTTTGCAAAATATCCCGGAGATTATTTCAACGCTTTCTTTGCACAAAATGCGGGCTTTTTGGATATCGGAGACAAATCGCATGCGTATGTTAACGATCCTGATGAAATAAGGGGACACGGATATGTGCAGACCAAATGGGAAGATTCGCTTTATGAGAGAGGTTTTTATCAGAATACCCAATGGGCTGCTCTTAGAGAAAAACTCGACACCTTTGCCGATACGAATGCCTATCTTCAAATCCCTGTGATTAAATACATTTTCATGCCGGGCATTTATCTTTGGATTTATGTTTTTGCATTTGTTTATGCAATTAAGAAAAAGAGAGCGGGAATGGCAGCGATAATCTCGCTTATTGCAGGTTATTATGCTACAATGTTTTTCGGTCCGACGGTGCAATTACGATATGTATTTCCGGTGATGATTACATTACCTTTTATTATTCCGTATATTTTTAAGGAGAATGAAACAGACAATGGCTAGAGGGAAAAGAGAAACCCACGTTACAATTCAATATGTTCTTCTCATTATTCTTTCGGTACTGGGAATTCTTTTCTCGGCACTTTTGATGATATCTTCTCTGACGAAGACCGCGATTGCCAATAACATGATTGAGCAGAAGATGATGATAGAGTGGGAGAACCCTCTTCTTGAAGCCCTTATGTTTTTGGGATTCCTTGCAATCGGTGTCGTACTTTTGCGAAGTGCTTTTAACACCAATATCTTATCGCTTTTTGTATTAACGATTGTTTTCCATGCAGCGGCCGGATTTGCTTTTATTTATTTCGCAAGAAGTGCTCCCGGAGGAGATGCCGCAAGCGTCTTTAACATGGCGGTACAATTATCGGATGGGGATTTATCCTTCGTCGGTTCGCCCGATTCGTATCTTTCTTTTTATCCGCAGCAAATCGGACTTACTGTTTTTCTTTCAATCATTCTTAAGATATTAAAGATACTGCCTTATAAATTTGCGCCTCATCATACGATAAAAGTTTTATATGTGATTTTAAACTGCATCACCGTGACTTTCGGTTATTTATCCGTTAAGGAGATTTGGAGGAGCAAAAAAATATCGACGGTCTTTTTGTATCTCTCGGTTTTTAATTTGCCCTTTATCATGTATTCGTCATTTATTTACGGTGAGATTCCGTCTCTTTGCGCAATGTCCGTTGCCATTTATTTTCTCTGCAGGACGGAGAAAAAAAGAGGCGTGCAGGCTTTGAATATTGCGATGACTGTTTTATTCACCGTCCTTTCGGTATTTGTCAGAAAAAATTCGCTTATCTTTATGATAGCTTCGATCATTGTTCTTTTGCTTATCTTCATGGGCAATAAGAAAAAAGAGTATTTGATTACCGCCGTATGCGTCCTTGTTTTAAGCGTGGCAGTTCTTCCGATTACATTGAAAATATTCGAGTTAAAAACAGGAAGGGATATTGATTCGGGTGTTACCATGTATTCATATCTTGCGATGGGCATGCAGGATAATTCCGAAAGGGGACCCGGCTGGTATAATGGCTTTAACTTCGATACCTATAAAAACACGGGAATGGATGCAAAAGAAGCCAACAGGATAAGCAATGATGCAATCAATGAAAGAATTGATTATTTCAAAGAAAATCCCAAAGAGTGTTTTGCATTTTACCGCGATAAGTTTTTGACGCAGTGGAGCGATCCGACTCTTGCATCCTGTCAGGCCACCTATACGGATTTTGGCGGCAGAACGGAATTTATAAAGTCAGTCTATGACGGAGATTACAACATCTATTATGTTCTTTTTTGCAACATGTTCCAGAATGTAATATATGTGGGAGTATTTATCTGGAGCCTGACGAATTTCAGAAAGATTGTTATGTTTGGCAAAAAGGGATGGTACGTTTCCGTATATATCGGAATCATTACGATTATCGGAGGCTTCCTCTTCCATATGATGTGGGAAGCCAACAGCAGATATATTTTCCCTTATGCGATGCTTTTAATTCCTTATGCGGCATTCGGATACGGCAATTTGATAGAGCATAATATCATCAATGATTACGATGATTGAAAATATGAGCAATGATGAAAAAAAGGTAAAAAAGAATAATGTCATTTATATCGTGGCAGGGTGCGTGCTTTGTCTTTTAAGCATGCTTCCGTTCTTTATTATGGGTGAAAAATCCATCATTACTTACAACGATCAGCTGGACGGAGAGATGATTACATACATATTAAATGCCAAGCATCTTTTCGAAGGACTCGATACATATCCCGAACTCATGAACGGAATTCCGTCTGCGGGAATGATGTCTCCGGCTCCTCTTTTCGTTTTTCTTTTTAAAGTATTTCCACCTTTTGTATGTTTTATGATTATGACGGCAGTGACAAGAATCTCTGCTTTTTTGTCGACTTATTTTTTTGGCAGTGCATTTGTTAAAAAGAAATGGATTTCTTTTGCTGCAGGCATTGCCTTTATGATGATGCCCTACTACCCGGTATACGGACTTTGCATTCCCGGCCTTGCTTTCGTCTGGTTCGCTCTTGTTATATTATCCAAAGATTCGCCAAGGTTTAGACACATGCTTGCAGCGTACGCGTTAATCATTCTTTATGCATTGACATCATCGCTTGCACTGGTCGGATTCGGTGTGGTTATTACACTTGCCCTTCTGACCCTGGTTACGGCATTTAAATCAGGACTCAAAGCATTAAGAATAGCTGCGGCGGAAATTCTTCTTTTGGTTTCTTATACGCTGTCCAATATGCCTCTTATAAGGCAGCTTTTGGGAAAAGGATATGAGTTTGTTTCGAACAAATCGGAAACACTTATTTCTTCAAGATCTGCTTTGGATATTCTTAAAACGTATATTTTAGGCGGTGATCCATACACCGCGTGTTTCCAAAAGATTATCATCTGCTTTGCTGTTGTTTCGATAGTTTTGGCTTTTATATTTTTTAAAGAAAAAAAGAAATTCGTCAAAGAAAACAAACCTCTTTTTTATACGATTCTTTTTATAACTGTTACTTATGTTTTACTGGTCGTATATTCTTCCTCTTTTGTGACCGGACTCCGAAATCAATCGACGGGAATGCTCCATGATTTTAATTTCATAAGAATCGCATGGATGCTGCCGCCTGCGTTTATGTTCTTACTGGTATTAAGCGCCAATCTTTTGGTTGAGACTTTTGAAAAGAAAGAGAAGAAAGCCTTAAGTGTTTTAGCGGCAGTATTAAGTGTTTTGGTTATTGTGGTAATCTTTTCGCTGGCATCTTTTAACAACGATTCAAAAACCACCACCATGAGAATGTTAAAGGGAAGCGAATACAAGCAGATTTCATTCGGACAGTTTTATTCAAAAGAACTCTTCGATGAAGCAGAGAGAGTTATCGGTAAAGACAGGAAAGATTTCAAGGTTATAAGCATGGGCTTAACCCCTGCTTCGGCCGCCTACAACGGCTTTAATTGCCTGGATGCATATTCAAATAATTATGATGTGAATTACAAGCATGAGTTTAGAGAAATAATCGAAAACGAACTTTCAAAAAGCGATTATTACAGAGGTTATTTTGATGACTGGGGCAACAGATGCTACATCTATCTTGCCTCTTATAAGACAGGCATAAATGCATACTTTTACAATATAACCTTCTACGAAATAGACATTAATTTCAAAAAGGCAAAAGAGATGGGTGCCGATTATGTTATAAGCGCATCCGCAATAGACGGATATGAAGAGCGCGGACTTAAACTCTTAACGGCAGAACCCATAAGCAGCGAAGACTGCTGGTACAAGCTTTATGTGTATGAGATTATGCAATAGTGCTGACGATATTGTTTAAATAAAAAATTCGGAATCGATTTCGATTCCGAATTTTTTGATGTTTATTCAATTATACCATATTGCTGCATAATACGTTTTGGAGGAAGATAATCTCCGAGACGTCTGTCTGATTCGGCAATCAAATCATCGTAACTGTAATGTTCAATGGAATACAGACAGTTGTCTGAACCGTCATGAAAAACGAAGCAATCATTCTTTGGAAAGTAATACGCATTCAGATTAACAAGAGTTTTTGCGTCAAAATCTTCGTTTAAGACAAAAGTCTTTGAACAAATGTTAATAGTATATATATTTTGATCCGGATAATATTCGAAAAATTCCAATGAAACGTTGGAATTTGCATAAGGATTAACAATGGTTTTGATATATTCGATGTTATCTCCGAATCGGTAGAAATCAACTGTTCCATCCAAATATGTTATGGCAAAAACGTTTGCGTTATGGCATACAAGAAAATATTCTCTTCTGCTCAAAGAACGATTTGTGGAAAAGCAGGGTTCTTTGGAATTGCCTTTGTAAATCTCTATAAGTCCGGATTGTCTTCTTACAGCATAGTATTCTTTGCTGATACCATATACATCAATATTTTCTTCTTTGGATATGTTGGGCTTGAAAATTTCTTCATTTTCTCCTGTAGACAGATTATAGAGATATATTTGTCCTTCGTAGGACATTTCACTGTAAATATATTTTCTGTCATAGGTTACAGCTCCTGCGTTATTGAAGCCCGGGCAATCATCTGTGTATTCTCTTATGGTTGAGCCGTCGGAAAGATTGTAGATTTTCATTCCGAATAATCCGTAAGAAACGAAAGAAGATTTTCCGTCGCCGACAAATGAATAATATGTATTTGACTCATCGGCAGACATGAGAGGAACCTGGGAACCGTAAGGATAATATTCGATCTTGTCTGTACTGTCATTCAATCTTAAATATCCGTCATCTTCATTTACACACATTACCGATGAATATTCGCATTCAAGAACAGGCTTTTTCTCGAGATTTTTGTTTTTGTAAAGAGTAAAATATGATTTGTCTGCGAATTGAACAAATAATAATTCATTTTTGGAATAGTACTTATTGATTCTGATGGAGGGTTTGCTGTTGAAAAGATTAAAGGGATACATTGTATCGGAATCAGGCGAAAAAGAATAATATATTCCGTCTTCAGTAAAGCACTTGGCATAACCTTTTTTATTAATAGTCATTCCGCAAAATGTTGATTGAGCATTGTTTCTGCCAAGTTCTTTACCCGATGCAGAATCAAAAGCATATACCTCGCTGCTGTTGTAAGCGTAAACTATATCAAATGAAGGATTTTTTATGATTTCTTTTAAACACGGTGTTTCGACATTCCAAAGTTCTTTCACGGTTTCACAATCCATACAAACCAGGCGGTATGAATCGGTTTTTGTTTTCGAATAATCGGGAGTATAACGAAAATACAGATTTTGACCGCATATAATGGGAGCGCTGAAGATATATTCTTCAGGCAGTAAAACTTTAGACATTTTTTGCGATTCTGTATTTATGATAACAAGATATTCATTAGTATCATTCAATCCCATGGCCGAAATGGAAAAAGAAAAGTATTTTCCGTCTTCGGATTCGGCTATATCACCAACACAGAAAAGGGGACTTATCAACAATGAATCAGGTTCTTTGAAAAGGGACAAGAAATTTAAACTGTAACAAATGCTGTCATCAGTACAATCATATACTGTTATACCGTTATCTGAAACTACGGTATATGTATTTGTACCGTCTTCGTGAAATATTCTTCCTGTAGAATCATCAGGAAGGTCAGGGTTTGATATTTCAGTCGAGGAACCGTCTTGGAGATTGAGTTTATTTACTGTTTGGGTATCAGAGTAAAGGATGGTATGGTCATCAAGGAAAACAAAGTATTCTTCTGAGGGTACGGAAGTGCTGGAGGGAATCGTAGTTTTGTAAAATACTTCTTCTCCCGATGCGATATTCCAAACATGCAAATTGCCGCAGGCATCTATTGATGCAACGTGTACGCAATTTGGAGATATTTTAACGGAATCGATAATTGATTCAGATTCAAAAGTTTTTCCGCCAAAATAATATCTTGGGTTGTCATATAATTCAAGAGCTTCGGTCAGCTGAAACTCGGAATCTGCAGTATACGGGATAGAATCATCTTCCAGGGAGGAAGGCATGACTTTTCTTAAACTGTACAGGGCATCATAGAATCTGCCTAAACCTATCAGATTTTTGGCATTAATGGTTGTTGCCTGAGCCAGATTACGTTGAGATTGCAAATATTGATCCTGAATTAACTCATTCTGATTCTGTATTTGCGCCGACTGAGCCTTTATCTCGTCATTCTGACTCATAATGGCATCATTCTGATCCATGATCATTTCAGACTGTTTGATGATTTTAAACATCATTGCCATACATACGGCGGAAAAAAGCATCATTGCGGCAGCTACAGCACTTACGATAGAGATAGTTCTTTTCATAGCGCGTTCTTTATGACGCTGTTTTAAATCATCGTAACTTAAGCCGAAAATGGAAGCGGAAATTCTAAGCACCGCATCATTCATGGCCTTAAGTATTTCTTTGTTGTTTTTGCCTCTTACATCGGCTGCAAGGGGCTCAAAATAATGGTATTTGGTTTCGACGGAACCGTCGGGATTGGTTACTTCGTATGCTTCCTTTGTGAGAGCCTCGGGGAAGGATTCGTGCGGCTCGCCCTCTGCCAATACTGCGAGGACTTTTTCTCTGCCGTGAAGTTTAATGAAGGTTTCTATTTCTCTTTTGCACCATTCGGATTCAGGGAGTCTCGGCGTACATATGACGACAAGATAATCCGAACTCTCAAGTGCTTCGTTAATGGGATCGCTTAAGTTGCTTGAAAGGGGAAGTTCATCCTGATCCCTGAATACTCGCTCAATTTTTGTTTTTCCCACGGGGGAGGTTACATCTTTGGGAAGCTTGAATGCTTCAAGTTTTTTATGAAGATTGACTGCGACGAATTTGTCGAGTTCACAATGTCTGTAGCTTATAAATGCATCATATTTGTTTTTCTTATCCATTTTTACCCCTAATTCCTTTCAAAAATGAAATAATGCGCATATTTATCTAATTATAGCATAAATATACGCATTATGTCGCATGAATTGGGATTGAGATTTATACGTTATTTTGTTTTGCGAGTCTCTTGTGAGCAAAAATTGCTTTTGGGGAAAATTTGGAAGCCTCGTTGAAGCGTCCGAGACGAACGTAATATCTCATCCATGCCGTCAATCCGCTTATGAACCATACAAATCCGGTTGATAACCAGATACCTGTTTCGCCCATGCCAAGAAGGCTGGTTAAAAGAATAGGAAGCGTAAGTCTTCCGATAACTTCGATTATTCCGTTAAACAAAGCGAAGAATGCATCTCCCACACCTGTTAATACTCCTCGTATTGTATATATGGTTCCGAGTGTAACATAGAAGTAACTTGTAATCTTAAGACCCATGGCGCCAAGCTCGATGACTTCGGAATCCGTTACGAAAAGTCCTGTTAGCGCTCTTCCGAAAAACTGCATTACACCAAGCATGACTACCGAAATGATTACCATTATAATCATGCCTTTTTTATATCCGTCGTATACACGTTCTTTTTTATTTGCACCGTAATTCTGACCGCAGAATGTTGCAAGAGAAGCGCAGAGTGTCTGATAAGGCTGGTGTACAATCTGCTCGATTCTGCTTGTTGTTGTAAATGCGGCAACCACTGTCGTACCGTATGCGTTAACCACACGCTGAAGAGCCATTGTGGATATGGCGATAAGCGCAAACTGCAAAGACATGGGAACACCGAGCTTTACAATCTTGGATATCATATTTGCAGAGATTTTAAAATCCGCTTTTTTCAATTTGAAATATGAGTTAAATAAAACCGCGTAGATTCCGCTTCCGAGTGCCGAGACAAGCTGGGCGATTACGGTAGCTATTGCAGCACCTCTTATACCCATGCCGAATCGATATACGAAAAGCAGATCAAGAATAATATTAATGATGGTGGATACTATCAAAAATATTAAGGGTGATACGGAATCACCGAGTGCTCGAAGCATGGAAGCGATAAAATTGTACATCGATACGAATAAAAGACCGAGACACATGTATCTTACATACATTGTGGCTTCGGGAAGTATTTCGATCGGTGTGCTTAAAAGCTTCAAAAGCCAGGGCGCGCTTATATATCCGATGGTTCCGAACAAAAGCGGAACGATTAAAAGAATAAGACCGGTATTTACTATACAGTTTTTAACCTTCTCATCTTCTTTGGCACCGTAATACTGCGAAGCGATTATTCCTCCGCCGCTTCCTATACCGTTACAGAGAGCGAAAAAGAGGAAGCTTATTGATCCTGAAGCACCTACTGCAGCCAAAGCATCAGGCCCCACGCCTCTTCCGACGATTATTGAGTCGGCGAGATTGTATATCTGCTGGAAAACATTTCCTATAAGAGCTGGAAGCGAAAAAAGCAAGAGGTGCTTTACGGTGCTTCCGCTTGTCATATCTCTCGTTAATCCTTTCATGAAATTCTCCTTTATAATGTGTACAATCTGTTAATTTTCCGGATTCAAATTGTGTGTTTTCGTCAAATGTAATATACTTCTCTTTAGGGGAGCATTCTTCTTAAAATTTGACTTTTTATTTATCAGATTTTGTTAATTTGCGTGTTTTTTCGCATATCGGGGGAAAGACAAAAAATGATATCAAAAGAGTCGAAATATAAGAAGATTTGCATTGAATACAAGTGATAATATAGGGGTAATTTATATGGATATGAGCCATTACGAATCCTATGGATTCGAAAATTACAGTGCGTTTAATTTGTCCACGGGATATAAGGAAAGAAATTACAAAATGCACTGGCATTCGTACGGTGAGTTTATTCTTGTCGGACCCGGAAAGACCAATATTTACACGGTCAATCAGAAAAAGTACAGCCTTGTTGAAGGGGACTTTGTTCTGGTGTGGCCGATGGAAATGCACGGAATAGAAGATGCGGACAGAGAGCATTCGATAGTAATACAGTTCAGCAATTCTTTTATGAGTTCGCTTTTCGATCTTCAAAGAATAATGCATTTTTACAGAAATCTTCATATTGTCTGCATTAATTCGCATCCGGAACTTGCCGCGAAATTAAAGAAAATAACCTTGGAGATGAAAGATATTTTCTTTTCGGAAGAAAGCGACCGTGAACTTCGCTGTTGCATGCTTTTAATGAAGTTTATGCAGACTCTTGACGAGCACAGGAATGAGTTTGTTCCGGAGCTTGACCCCAAGGCGGTTAACGGTTATACGGATGACGTTATGCGACGCATGATGATGGTTACCGATTATATTAAGAACAATCTGACTGCGGATGATCTTTCTCAGGGTGCCATGGCTGAAAAGGCCGGCATCAGCAAGGATTATTTTTCGAGAATATTCAAAAACCTTACCGGCATGAATTACAGTAAATGGCTTAATACCGTAAGACTTGAGAAAGCCATCGAACTTCTTTCTCAAAACGATATGACGCTTACGGAAGTTGCAATGCTGTCGGGATTCCAAAGTATCCCCAGCTTTAACAGGGTGTTCCGTGAGGATAAGGGTATGGCTCCCGGTGAATACCGTAACTTGTTTATTGGAGGTTAAACTATGAGTATTGATTTAAGTACTATGCCAAAGCTCGGATTCGGCCTTATGCGTCTCCCCGAAAATGACGGAGTTATAGACCATGAGCAGGTATGCCGTATGGTAGACGATTACATGAAGGCCGGTATGAATTATTTTGATACCGCGTATGTATATCACGGAGGCAAATCCGAAGTTGCTGCCAGAGAAGCGCTGGTTAAGAGATATCCCAGAGACAGCTTTATGATTGCAACAAAGCTTCCTGCATGGGAAATAAAAAAAGAAGAAGATGTTGAGAGAATATTCAATGAGCAGCTTGAGAGGGCTGGAGTTGATTATTTCGATTTTTATCTTTTACATTCTATAGAAGACGGATCCAACTACGATACTTATGAAAAATATGATTGCTTTTCCTGGGGCCTTAAGAAAAAGGAAGAAGGAAAGATTAAGCATATCGGATTTTCGTATCACGGAAGTCCCGAACTTCTCGTACAGGTTTTGGATAAGCATCCCGAGATGGAGTTCGTTCAGATTCAGTTGAATTACCTTGACAGAACAAATCCTGTTGTCAGATCGCAAGAACTTTATGATATATTGCTTGAAAGAAATATTCCCATTATCGTAATGGAACCCATTCGAGGCGGAATGCTTGCATCCTTTACTCCCGAGATTGAGGAGAAGATGAAGAAGGTTCATCCCAATAAATCCATCGCGTCCTGGGCGCTCAGATTTGTAGGTTCTCTTCCCGGAGTAATGACGATTCTTTCGGGTATGTCAAGCGAAGATCAGATGAAAGACAATATCGGAACATTCACGAATTTTGAGCCTATGACAAGTGAGGAATTCGCGATTGTCGATGAGGTCACATCGGACATTTTAAGCGTTCCGCAGATTGGATGTACCGCATGTAAATACTGTTGCGACGGATGCCCGATGCAAATCAGCATTCCAGATGTATTCAGAACCATCAATACGCTTCGCCGTTACCCCGATGACTGGAGATCGAAGAATTTCTATTCGGGAGTGGCACAAAGAGGCGGAAAGGCTTCAGATTGTATCGGATGCGGTCAGTGCGAGGGAGTATGTCCTCAGCATCTTCC
>DFEM01000188.1 GCA_002369155.1 Lachnospiraceae bacterium UBA3802
CCTGCTTCATCAGATTGTTCATATTGCCGGGCATCATTCCGCCGGGGTATCCGCCTCTTTTTGCCATTGTTAATTCCTCCTGGATTTAGTTTCTTTTTTATTAAAATTCCTCTTCCGAGAAATCATCATCTGTCTCAATCTCCATATTGGGAGTCTTGGAATGCGGTATCTTATCGTACTTACCGCCCTTTTCATCCAATACGAGTTCAAAGTTCACTTCTTTTCTGACGCGTTCGTTGAGTATTCCCTGAAGATGTTTCTTTCGCTCGGGATCTTTGAGTCCTTCGTAAGTCATCTCTGACTGGCAGACCAAAAGAAGCGTGTCGGGCTTTGCTGAATCCATCGAGCATTCAACCTTGCTCATAAAGCCTTTTACAAGTGCTTCCGCATTGTCGACAAGCGAACTCCATTCATCCGCTATCTGCTGGATATCCGCGGGTATTGCGGCCGGAAGTTCAATTTTTTTTTCAACTTCGACATTACCGGGTTTTGCCGTTCCTTCCGTCTGCGTCACTACCGTAAAAGAACCGCTTTCAAGTTTCTTTTCGATATCTCTTATTCGGTCCATAATCGCATCGCTCTTACGGTCCATCTGCGGCACGCAAAGTTTGATAAGCGTCATCTCGGTTAGGATTCTTCCCTGCGTGGTAAGCTTAAGCGAGCCTGTAAGTTCGGAAAGAACCCTTATATATCTCATGATGGTTCCAAGCTCTGCCTTTTTTGCATCGGCCTTCATCTCCTCAAGACTCTCGCTCGTAACATCGAGAATTTCAGCCGGAGCATCGGAGCTTTTAATTATCATCAGGTTTCTTAAATACCATGTGAAGTCCGCAACAAATCTTCCGATTTCGGTACCCGCAATGACTACTTCTTCCAGATCTTTTATTACAGCCGTAACATCCTGTTTGACTACATCGTTAAAAATTTTGCTGTAAATATCCGTCTTGACGGCTCCGAGAGCTACCAAGACTTTGTCGAGCGTCAGCTCTTCCTTCGGATAAAAGGCTATGCACTGATCAAGTAAAGAAAGGCCGTCTCTCATCGATCCGTCTGCCGCTTTGGCAACGTATCTTAAAGCTTCGTCGGTTGCCTGCACGTTTTCTCTGTCGGTGAGTTCCCTCATCCTTCCGGTAATCGTCTCAAGCGGAATTCTCTTGAAATCATATCTTTGACAACGTGACATGATTGTAACGAGAATCTTGTGTGCTTCGGTTGTCGCAAGGATAAAAATCACATGCTCGGGCGGTTCTTCAAGCGTTTTTAAAAGTGCATTGAACGCTTCCGGTGAAAGGTTGTGCGCCTCATCGATAATGTATACTTTGTACTTTCCTCTTGTCGGTCTGTAATCAACTTCCTTGATAAGTTCACGAATATTGTCGACACCGCTGTTTGATGCGGCGTCCATCTCTATCATGTTTAAGGAAGTGCCGTTTGCTATGGCCTTGCAGGTCTCGCATTCCCCACACGGATTTCCGTCCACGGGATGCTCGCAGTTGACTGCTCTCGCCATAATCTTTGCAAGAGTGGTCTTACCTGTACCTCTTGTTCCGCAGAAAAGATATGCATGACCGATACGGTTTTGTATTATTTGGTTTTTTAATGTTGTGACTATCGCTTCCTGGCCTCTTACCTCGTCAAAAGTCTGAGGTCGGAATTTGCGATACAATGCCATATATGACATATTATTTCCTCATAATATCCTTCATCATCAAACCGCAGGGTGACAAATCATCATCAGTAAAGCCAAAAGTCTTATCGCATTTTGAAGCGATTATCGAAGATGTCTCGGCCTTGTTGGAAAGATTCCAGATGATGTAGCTTATCTTCTCGCTGTTTAAAAGATCTATCCATTTTTCGGATTCTTCAACGTTAATGTCTCCGTCACCGTCGGCGCGTCCGACACCGAATTCGGTTACAAAAATGGGAAGGCCCTTGCTTCTTGCATATTTAAATTTGTCACGCAAAGCATCACGATGAGTGTCTGCATAAAAATGAAGCGTGTACATTATATTTTCATAATCAAGAGGCGCATCGGCAGCTTTATCCACACCCTGTGACCAGATTGTGGTTCCGACGATGATAACCTTTGTGTCATCAATTGCCTTGATTACGGGAATCACTTCTCTTGCGTAGTTTTTAATCTGATCCCATGTGACCTCTTCCTTTGTCTCAAGGTTCATGTTGGGCTCATTGCAGATTTCGTAGATAACATTGTCGTATTTTTTGAGTTTAACGCAGATGCTCTTAAAAAATCTGACGGCCATATCCGTATGCATGTTGGGATCATAGTCGAGCAGAATATGCCAGTCAACCATGCAGTAAAGCCCGAGGCTGTCGCATATCTCAACGCCCTTGACGATAATATCCTCAAGTTCCGCTCTGTGCGCATCACCGGAATCGGCATAACCGTTGTGGTTATCCGCAAATCCCGAATACATGGCAAGACGCATGATGCTGACATTATATTCATCTCTGAACTGCTTAAAAGCCTTTTCGTTAACGTACTGCGGGTATTCATTCAGATTGTGAGTACTGATACCCTTTAACTGTACGATGTTTCCGTTTTCACCAATGAGGTTTTTACCCTCAACGTGCAATTTTCCGTATTTTTCAAATGGTGTTGCCATATAACCCTCCGATATTTAACCGCTAATCCTCTTTGTCGCATAAACCGACTTCTTATTATACCATGTTTCACTTCCAAATACCATCTTTAAATGCTCTTTGAAAACAGTGTCCCGACAATAAAAAAAGACGGCATCTTTTACGATGCCGCCGCCCTTTGTCAGGGTTCTTTATAATTCACTTTAACACTTCTTAATCCGTAAAAATATGCAAACGCATCATTGTTAAAATCGTTCGTATCCGCGGACAAATCTCCCACATACAGGAAATGATCGAGTCTTTCGGGAACATCGAATGCCTCAAATTCCACATCTTCCCAAGGAGCATTTTTTACCTTAAACATCCTTATGTCATTTTGCTCAGCGTAGTAATCTGCCTCCCCGCTCAAAAGACTTACCGCGGCATTAGCCTGATTGGGGATGATATATGTCTCCATAATCGGACGAAGGGGAATCAGCGCCACAAACAAAATAATAAGTACCGCTTCCGTTACGGCAATGAAAATCCCCGTTCTGCTTTTTCCTTTGCCGATTGCTTTAAAGATTGTAAGCACAATCACAAAATACACGAAAAATACCGTGATAATCATCATGTAAAAGCATATATCAAAAAGCCTTGCAGGTCCGCTGTTGTTTTGTGCATAAAAAGTTGCCGTCTCACTCGACGAGAAAATAAGAAACGCAATTACCGAAAGTATCAGCGGATGTTTGATCTTCCCTTTGGTTTCATCGGCTATAAGCACAAATACAGGGGTTAGAAGCATAAGCGAAACAAAAGTAAAAATGCCGTTCCAATGGAAGATAAATTTTCCTCCCTGGATCACTGATTTGGCGATGGCTTTTATCGGAGTGGTTCCGATTGTACTCTCTCCTCTTATGCTGTTGCCGGGAGCAAGAATGCTGACAGTAAGTCCAAGGAGCAAAAAGAAGAGGATTAAAGCAAGCGCAATTATTGCCTTTTTATCTTTTTTCAAAATTGTAATAAACAGTATTGTCGCCGTTAAAAGAATCGTCGGAAGAAGCGAAGCATAATTACCGCCTGCAATAAAAAGAGCAAGCAGGCAAAGAAAAACCGCCGTGATTATTTTTTTGTTTGTAAGAAATCTAAATAACAGTCCGAAGAAAATCAAAGAAAGTGCAAGAAATCCCGTGTAATACATCGAGCCGTTGTACCAGTAAAAAGTCTCTCCGCATGAAGGCACTTCGGATATGCAGACTAATGACAAAAGCGATGACACCGCAATCCACGAGTGAACCATGTTTTTATCTTTTCTGACAATCACGGGATGAAGCATGTAAAAAATGCTTCCGGTTAAAAACAAAAGAATAACCGAAGGGTAGATTTTATAAAAGATCTCTCCGAAAAGCTGGGGAGGAAGGTGCATAAGAAACATGGCGGAGTAAGTTCCCTGCCATATCATATACTGATCAACGGTTCCTTTTATCGCAGCAGGTATAACGGAAAGGAAATTGCCGCTTTGGCGTAAAGCAAAAATCGCCTCTCTCGCATAATAATAGTCATCACCCACGGGATGGGTATAAAAACCCATAACCATGAGCGGTATGAGACTGAGTATAAGTGCGATTAAGGCGATATAGGAAATAATATTTGTATATTTTTTTATAAATGCCATTTGAATATGATTTCTTTGAAAAACGATTATTCCGAAAACCGTTTTTTATTATATCATTTTTTTCAAATGAAATCACTTGGCGGTATCTGTTTGCGCGCTCATTTTTCTTACCGCACTTCTGACGGGGATTCCGACTGCCACGGCTATTGCCATTTTAACGGCATCAGCGGGAATAAAAGGAATTACGCCTGCCATAAGAGCAGCCTTGAAAGTCATCTTCAGGGAAATTGCAAGCCAGGCTGTTCCGAGTGCGTAGCAAAGAATCGTTCCAAGAATCATTCCGAGTATGTGAAGCGGAATCTTTTTTTCAAACTTCGTAATAAAGAATCCTGCCGTCAGAGAAAGGAAAATATATCCTATCATGTAGCCGCCGGTGGGTCCCAAAAGTTTGGCGGCACCCGATGTGAATCCCGCAAATACGGGTACTCCGACAAAACCGATCAAAAGATATAAAAGACAGCTTACCGTTCCCCAAAGCCATCCGTTAACATATACCGCAAAAAAGATACCGAGAATCCCGAGTGAAATGGGCACGGGGCTTATCGGCAAAGTTAAAGACAAAGGTCCGAGAACACATATAATTGCGGTAGATAAAGCTACTTTTGTTATTGTAATAGCATTGATTTTTTGTTTTTGTGTCATGATAATCTCCATTCGATTGTTTACATTTTCAATCACGGAGTTTACAATACAGTCAGTGCATCGTCAACCCGTTTTGCAAAAGAGTTTACAATTCGCAAAAAACAATTTTTAAAGAGGAATAAAAGTGATAAAAGAAAACGAACCTTCAACAAAAGATAAAGTATTAAATATTCTTAAACAGCATTCCAACACTTTCGTTTCAGGTCAGGAAATCGCCGACACACTGTTTCTGACGAGAGCCTGCATCTGGAAAGCCATTAAGAATCTTCGTGAAAGCGGATATACAATCGAGTCCGTAACCAACAAAGGATACAGACTGCTTTCTTCCTTTGACAACATCAATACGGATTTTATTTCAGCGCATCTTAAAAAAGATACAACTCTCAATATTCATTATTATGAAGAAGTCTCATCCACAAATGATATCGTAAAGCAGATGCATGAAGGAAATGACGATCTTTTGATAATCGCAAATTCTCAGTTAAACGGAAGGGGTCGAAAGGGAAGAACCTTCTTTTCTCCAAAGGATACGGGACTTTACTTTTCACTTTTAATCCGCCCGGAAATTCCTTTTTCCAAAGCAACATACTTAACGTGCATCGCAGCCGAATCCCTTGTTCTTTCCGTAAAAGACACGCTTGGCATCGATGTCTCGATTAAATGGGTAAACGATATTTTTCTCGGCGAAAAAAAGATTGCCGGAATTCTTACCGAGACCTTCGGTTCGCTCGAAGAAGAATTCCCCGAATATGTCATCGTGGGAGTCGGCATAAACCTTTATCCCTTCAGCGAAGATTTGCCCTCCGACATTAAAAAAAGAGCCGGTTTTCTCGTTAAAGGCGGCAAAAGCGTGGACAATTTAAAAAACCTGCTCTGTGTAAATTTCCTGAATCATTTCTTTGAATTTTTAAAGGATATCGACAAAAAAACTTTCCTTAAAGGATACCGCAAACACTCCAATCTGATCGGCAAATACGTGCAGATCAACTCTTCGAATCCTTCGTCCAAAAAAGAATATGCACTCGTTACCGGTATCGACGACGAGTGCAGATTGTTGGTTACATTTGATAATAAAAAGAAAATGGCTTTGCTCGGAAAAGAAGTAAGTGTCGTAAAATACTAATCCTGTTTCATCCTGTAATCTTTTCGGCTTATCCTCTTTGCTATCTCTTCTTTTGAAACGGCCCTGTCGAAATAAAAGCCCTGAACTATGCCGACTCCGAGATTCTGAAGTATCTCCTGCTGCTTTTCGTTTTCAACTCCTTCGGCAACTATCTTCATGTTGATGGCTTTGGCAAGATTAACAATATGCGTAAGGATTGTAACATCTTTTTCAAATGCATTGTCGATAAAACTTTTATCAATCTTCAAAGTATCAAAATCAGCCTCACGAAGCAAACTCAGCGATGCCGCGCCGCATCCGAAATCATCTACCGCAACTTTATATCCGAGTTCGTGAAGTTCGCTGACAAATTCCTTGAGTACTCCGAGAGGGTACTCATCATTGGTCTCCGTAATCTCAATTTCTATAAGATCTTTGGGTATACCCGCATTGCAGACAATGGTATCTATGTCTTTCGCAAGGTTTTTGTTAACTAGATTTCTTCTGGAAAAATTAACCGATATTGTGGGAATATCTAGCCCTTCCTCCATCCATTCTTTGATATCTTCGCAGACACTTTTCAAAATATAAAAATCGAGTGCGCACACCGTATCGTTCTTCTCCATTACGGGAATGAACTTGCCGGGAGTAATAATCTCTCCGCCGTGAAACCATCTTGCCAAAGCCTCCGCGCCGCAAAGGAC
Organism: Lachnospiraceae bacterium UBA3802; assembly: GCA_002369155.1. GTDB lineage: Bacteria > Bacillota > Clostridia > Lachnospirales > Lachnospiraceae > UBA3766. The sequence goes on from DFEM01000188.1 coordinate 6,707, forward strand.
ATTGTTTTCAATATCAACCTTGGGCTGATAGTAAGGAGAAAACTCATGATTGACGATTCCTTCAAGAAGCATCGTGCTGTAAAGTCTCTCGTTGTCAATCTTCTCCTTTAATTCTTTGGTCATATAATCCACGCTCTTTTTGCTGACGGTCTTGGCATACAAAAGAGCCGTAAATGCATTGGCGAGAATATCTTCGCCCTTTATGTTTTCCTCGTCGATTTCGTATACGCCGGCTATTGCCGAAACCACAACTTCACCGTTTTTGTCTTCTTTTGGACCATATGTAAATTCAATAAGTGTTCCGCTTAAGAATTCGAGAATCTTTTCAAGATTTTCTTTTTTGATTATAACCACGAAATGATCGCTTCCCTGTCTGGCGGCAATTTCACCGGGAGCCAGTATACCCTTAAGTTTTCCTGCATATTCCCTTAATACAAAATCTCCGGCTTTCATTCCGTATTTTCTGTTGATTTCGGAGAATTTGCATATGTCAAAGAAAACTGCCGAATATGAAGTCAGTCTCGATCTTTTTCTTAACGAATAAAGTTTTTCTATGCATCCGTGTTCGTTGTATAATCCCGTTCTGACCTCGAGTTTGGAAACACGCAGAATTTCCCTGCTTTGAGAAATGCTGTTTTCGACAAACATCATGATAAGCGCAAAACCGATGGCTATATTCGAAAATGAAATTCCATAGGTATTTAACTGAAGAAGCATTCCGACTGCGGGAAGCATCAGATATGTAAGAATAGAGAAAAACTTTAATTTTTCAATCTTGTTTCTGTATTGAATAATGACCGTAAATAAAAGGATTAACCCGATTCCGGGGAAAACGGAATTCAGGAAATATAACCGGCCTCTGTGATAAAAATTCTTATCATCAAAATAATAGAGGAAATCTGAAAACTGAGCAATAACAACAAGAAGGAATCCCAAAACCGCCATAAGGTAAACAATTCGAAGTCTTGTTTTTCCGGGTACTCTTCCTATCAGGCCGGTAGCGCCGAAAAGCTGGACTGCAACATAGGATGCGAATGTGAAAAGAATGGCATGCCACAAAGTGAACATAAAGAAGTTTGCTGTTCTTGTACCATAGTAATTAACCTCTGTTCCTCTTTCGAGCATATATGTCCAGAAGTCGCTAAAAAGAAGCAAACCCGCAAGGAAATTGCCTACCATAACTATTCTGTTGCTTAAATTTTTACGGTCCGCGGTAATGACATTTAATGCCATAAAGAACGAAACCATAAAACAGAAAGCTGCCTCAAAAAGCAGAAACGCCTGCTGAATACCCATTTATTCATTTGCTCCTTCGAAATACACTATAAAATTATATCGGCATTTATTTCATTTTTCTCAACCGTTTTCCGATTTTGTCATATAAAAAAATGTTGAATCAATCAATATTCGGTTAATTAAAAACACCCCGCCGAACACAGTCGACGGGGCAAAAGATATTTGGTTTTATTCTGAAACACCGTGTGATTTGTAGTAATCATCAAACATTTTGTTTGCGGCATCCAGTGTCTCGTAACAAATGTCGGGAAGTTTTCTTCCCCATGTTCCGCCTGCCATGTCAAAGCCCTTTTGCATGGCTTTTTGCATTTCCTTCATCTTGTCGACATCGTCGCCGGCAATGGCACATGCAAAATCAAACATTCTTTGAGAAGTCTGCTTTACGCCGTAATATCCGTCCTCGGAAATATCTTTTTGAGCCTGAGCTCGTGTTTCGGGATCAACCTCAAAATTTCCGCTCGCGAGTTCTCTCCACATGTCGGTTGCATTGGCAAATGTTTTAGCCTGCTTGCCGAACATTTCATTAACAAGGCTAAGGAGCCGGCTCTCTCTGGCTTCTGCATCAGCCTTAAGCTGATCAACAAGTTTGGCTCTGTCCTCAGGACTCATCCTGTTAATTGAGTAAGTCGCCTTTTTCTCGGGTTGGGATTTCTCGTAAACCGCAGCTTCATTCGCATCGGCTTTGGATTTGGATTCTGTTTTTTCGTCCTTTTTATCCGACCTGCCGACTTTGGTGTCTTTCGCAACATACGCCGAATATGTCGCTTCAGTGGTAATTTCCATTCCCATAATTTCATCCTCCTTGATTATTTTTACTATACACGTCGTCCGTCGTTTCCTCCCTGAAAGCGATAGGGACGACAAATACGGCTATAATTTATATCGGACGATTTCTTTAATTGTTTACAGGCAGTCTTAAACTCCTTTAATTCCAATTTTTTTCTCAATTATGCTTTAATATCCAATTTTGCTCCGACCGTCTCAACAGGAGCGGAACTTGGAACCATACCGTCAGCCACTATGTTTACACTTGTGAATGTTCCGGAAATTCTGTTGCCGTCTGAAACATTTTCGTCTTCCTTGGTCTTGGCTGATTCTGTGATTTTTTCCTGTTGTTCTGCTTTGGCTTTCTTTTCTGCTTTTTTCTTCTCGGCTGCCTTTTCGGCTTTCTTCTTTTCCGCAGCTTTTTCCGCTCTGACAATTTCGGCATCTGCCTTGGCGGCCTGCTTAAGATCGCTGTTCATTTCGGAAAGTGTATTCATCGTGCTTTTTCCTATTTTAGTTGCTTTTTCTTCGGTAACTGCAAGCTCTTCCTCTTTTCTTTTAACATCTGTTCCCGAAGACATATCCTGCTTTATTTCAGCTTTAAGCACATTGGATTTGCCATCCATTTGCTTTTTGGCATTGCTTTGAACGTGAGCCATTTTCATGGAGCATTTTGCATTTATTAATGACTGTGACATTATATTTGATATTGCCATATTTCTTCCTCCTGTTATAACCTGAAATCCTTTTCATACACTGACGTCGAATGAGCCTCCGACATCTACATCAACCATTTCCGCCTCGGGAATGCAGCTTATTGCCATGGATATGGTTGAATCATTTCTTGAACCGGAAGAGGAGATTCCTGCGACGTTTTGCCTTCTTTCCCTTTCCAATCCTTCAAAAAGGGCTTTCAGATAATCCATGTCGGCTCTTGTTAATCTTCTTTGCTCATCACTGCGATGTTTTCGTTTTAATTCATCGAGATCCTTCTCTGAAAAATCACCTGACAAGAAAGATGTGAGTTCTTCGAGATCGGACAACATATCATCCATTTCCTCCTCGAGTTCTTTCATCATTTCTTCCGACAATTTCTCTGTTGATATTCTTTCTTCCTGATTCCTCTCCATGTCTTCCTGAATCTGCTCTTCATCAAAAACTTCATTTCCCGGAGAGCGGCATTCCATGTTTTCTTCCTGCTCGAGATTATGTATTTTCTTTTTTGCTATTCGCTCCATGGCTTTCGCATGATTAATAGCAGCAGTAACTTCTGTTTCGTTATATTCTTCACTTTTGAGAATCCTGCTTAGAAACGCAATTTTAGAGTGAATCTTCGCAATTATACTTCGTGCGGAATTTGATGTCTTAGCCTGGGTTATATCGCGTGAGATTGTTTTGAAATTGTATGGAATTTTCCTTTTCAATTTACCCGCAAAGGATTTGGAACTTTTTTTGACATGAACCAAAAGACCATGTTCGGTTTCTTGAAAAGATACGCCGCTGATTCCATTCATACGCACCTCTTTTTCCGGCATCCTTGCCAAAATATCTTCTCTATTCATCTAATCGAACAAATAATGTATTAAATAACAACCACGGTGTGAATCGCACTTTTTCTGTTGTGAAAGCACCTTTAGGATCTGTTTTTATTAAAAAAAACAAACATTTGAAATAAAAAAACTATCCCCCGTGAATTGATGGAGGATAGTTCATGAACTACAGCAAAGAATTATTAAAAGAAACTGTTAAAGTTGAATCCCGAATAGTAATTGTTATAATATGAACCGTTTCTTCCGTAAACGCTTCCGGTATTATAGTAAGAATTTCCGTTTAAGCTTTGCTTAAGCGCAGTTGACTGAAGTCTGGAAGCAGAGGACGATATGATTTTGGCATATGAACTGTTTGATCCGAATAAATTTTTTACGGTATTCATATCAGCCTTTTTAAAGTCTTCCTCATTAATTGTAAGTTTACCGTCGATTCCAACTTTTATTCCGGCTTTTCCCAAGCTTGTTTTCATTATATCCGTCATCCTGGTCATGCTGTTTCCGACATTAACAACAGAAGTATTGCTTGTCTTTCCAAGAGCCGATACCGTATCGTTATACTCATTTACAAAGTCACTGACTGCTTTAAATGCGTTGTCGGGATTGTAAGAATCCTTGTTTGCGAAAAGATTATCTTTGCCTGTACCTGCCAATTTCTCTGCTGAAGAAATCAGTTCGGAAGACCGGTTCTTAACATTGGTAAGCGTTTTGTCTGTATAAAGGTTGGTATCAAGATTATAGTTTTTATAAGCGGTTTTAATCGGACTTTTACTGTCTGCACCATAATATGCTTTGAGAGCTTTTGCATACGCACCGCTTCGAACACTCGAGAGCTGTGATAAATTACCGTATATGGAATTGTATCCCGAACTGCTGCCGAATATACTGTTGATACCCGATGAGCTGCCGTATCCGAAATATCCGCCGTAATTCATTCCGTTTAATCTGATCATCACTTCACTTCCTTTCAAATCTTTTCATGATGTCGGAATTAACACATTATTTCTGATGGAATTTGTTATCTGTTTTAATTATCGTATTTGAAAAATCTTAAACAACAGATTTGTTGTGAAATGCTTTTTTTATGTTGCAAAATGCAAAAAATAATCTCATTTGAATCTTTATCCCATCAGCATGACATTCAGTATGAAAAACATTTTATCTTCTTCTTTATCCTTACGAATTTCTATATCACCGTTATATTTTTGCGCTATGCTCTTTATATTCTTAAGTCCGTATCCGTGTCCTGTTTCCGTTTTCGAGGTATGGGGAATCCCGTTCTCAAGCACCAGCTTCTTTTCATCGGCTGTATTTTTAATGCTTATTATGAAAAATTTTTCTCGAATGATAGAAACAATTCGAATACCGGGTGATTCGACTTTCTTTGATGCTTCATAAGCATTTTGCAAAGCATTTGTCAAAATCACACTCATGTCAAACGAATTAATCCCCAAATCGGCAGGATATGAAAATTCACATTCGAATTCTATTCCTTCTTTTTTACAAAGATCGTTATATTCCGACAGCACTACATCTGTAACGGCATTTCCTGTTTTTACCGTCGGCTGCAATTCCATGAATCGGTTTTTTAATTCAGAAACATATTCGCTTAATTCTTCTGTTTTGTTGCTTTGAGCAAGCCCTTCGATAACAGTTAAATGATTGCCGACATCGTGACGGATTGAACGCATTTTATCATACATTTCTTCGACTTTTTCTATATGCCTTTGCGTGTCATCGATTTTGTTTTCCAAGGCCTGTCTCTCGAACTCATTTTCTTTGGATTCTTTAATCTTTTGATAAAGGGTAATAATAACCATTACCGATACCAAAGATAAAACACAGAAAAGCAATCTGTATATACTTGCAGGTATGTTTTCTTTAATACTTCCGTTGCCGATTCCATCCATCCAAAGAGTAAAATAATCAATCATGATAGGCTTTACCACAAGGAAAGTGCAAAACGGCGTGAGAAGCATAAGAAATTCCTGCCATGACAGTTCCTCATACTTTCTTCGGTATACTTTTTGAAGAAAATACATTACCAGAAGGAATAAAAGAACCGCTATTACATAATCTATAAAATTCCATACAAAGAAAACAATTATGACTGCATTAACACTGGAGTTGTACCAATTGAAATCATTAATTGTGTTTTCTTCAAAGGAACTGATTTCAACCGAGATTTCATATGTAAGCCATGTTACAAGATAAAAGAGAATCGAAAGAAAAAGTTTTTGCCATGGATTTCTCCTGTCATCGAGCAACCATGAAACAATAAAGACCACAAATATAATTGTATATAAAATCAATTTGGAATATATATTTCCAACCGGAATCATGTAGTGAATAATCCGTAACACCCAAAAAAACAACGCGGAAATATATGCTGCTTTATGCTTTATAGTAAAAGGTTTAAGCCAGAATACAAAAATGAAACTGACTATCGACAAATATATCAACGCCAGAACTCTCATATAGATTTCTGCAATCTGCGGGAAGTTTTCTACAATGAAATTCATTACAAATGCTCCTTACGGGTATGGAATGATAAATATGCTTTAATCAATTCCTGATATTTTCCTCTTGCAACAGGAATTTCTTCGCTGTCCACATTAACGGTTTTCGAATCGTATGATTTGATAAATGACAGATTAATAAGGTACGCCCTGTGAACCCTGAAGAAATCTTTCCCCAAAATCTTCTCAAGATCGGACATTTTTCCGTAATACTCGATCATATCTTTCGAAGACATATGAAGAACTATACGCCTGTCAAAAATCTCTGCATACTCTATATCCGAAATTATCACTCTGGTATTTGCTCCGCCGGATTTAACCGTGATGGTGCGGCTTTCTTCTCCGGATGATTTGTCAGACAGCATCTTGTCTATATATTTTTGCTCATTCGCCTGTTCAATTGCCTTGTTAATTACAACTTTGAGTTTTTCTTTATCGAAAGGCTTGACTATATATTGAAATGCCCCGACATCAAATGCATTAAAAACGTAATCCTCCAGAGCTGTTACAAAAACAATAACCGTCTTTTTGGCGTTGGAACGAAGAAGCCTTGCCGCATTCATTCCGTCTATTCCCGGCATCTGAATATCCAGAAAAACAATATCGGATTCGAACGAAGGAGAAACTACACTCTTTGCATCCGAAAACGATTCAACCTCAACATTTGCGTTAACTTCTTTTATACAATCCGCTATCATCTCGCGAATTCTTTTTTCATCATCACAGATGGTTATTTTCATAAAATGTTCCTTTCCTCAGGACATACTATCAAATTGTTTTCGGATTTAAACACTTTAAATTTTATCATGTATGCGCGAAACGCACTTTTATTGTTGTGAATTGCAACTTGCCTCGCGTTCGAACCCCTCCTTCAAGCCTGAGCAGACGGAGGGATTCGCTCCGGGGCTTCGCCCCTTTCACGCCGCGCTCCTAAAAACGATCCACCGGATCGTTTTACCGGCTTCGCCGTCGGAGCGGTTCGAATCCCTCCTTTTTATTTGCACAAAAAAACGGGATGCCTTTCAGGCATCCCGCTTTTTTGTGCGCGCAGACGGAGGGATTCGAACCCTCGTGACCCGGAGGTCAAACGCATTTCGAGTGCGCCCCGTTATGACCGCTTCGATACGTCTGCATGTTTATCGGGCACTTTCGTACCCGACAATTTTAATTAAGTCTTATGACGACTTTCCTATTTTACCAAACTTGCTGTCTGTCTTGCAATAGCCAATTCTTCGTTTGTCGGAACAACCATAACGGTAACCTTGTCGCCGTCGTTGGAAATGATGGCTTCTTCACCGTGAACATCGTTCTTTGCATCGTTAATGCTTGCTCCGAGATATCCAAGATACTTGCCTGTCATAGCACGAACTCTGCCGTCGTTCTCACCGATACCTGCTGTGAAAGCGATTACATCAACACCGTTCATTGCAGCTGCGTAAGCACCGATGTATTTTGCTACTCTGTATGTATATGTTTCGAGAGCCATCTTTGCACGTGCATTGCCGGCATCCATTGCTGCGGAAAGGTCTCTGAAGTCTGAAGATACTCCGGACATTCCTTCAACACCTGACTTCTTGTTCATGATTGTGTTGATTTCGGAAATGGAAAGGTTCTCTTTCTTTGAGATGAACTCAATGATTGCGGGATCGATATCGCCGCATCTTGTTCCCATGATAAGTCCTTCAAGAGGAGTAAGACCCATGGATGTATCTACACATTTGCCGTGATCTACTGCAGAAATACTTGCACCGTTTCCTAAGTGACAAACGATAATCTTAAGGTCGTCTCTCTTCTTTCCGAGGATTTCAGCTGCTCTTGCAGAAACGAAATCGTGGCTTGTACCGTGGAAACCGTAACGACGAACTTTGTATTTCTCATAATACTCATAAGGAAGACCGTACATATAAGCCTTTTCGGGCATTGTCTGATGGAAAGCTGTATCGAATACTGCTACCATGGGGACACTGGGCATAATCTTCTTGCATGCATTGATACCGATAAGGTTTGCAGGGTTGTGAAGAGGAGCAAGGTCGTTGCATTCTGCAATAGCATCCATAACTTCATCTGTGATAACAACTGATTTTGCAAACTTCTCGCCCCCGTGCACGATACGATGACCTACAGCATCGATTTCATCAAGTGATTTAACAACACCGTGATCAGCATCTGTCAAAGCATCGATAACTGCCTGAATTGCATAAGTATGATCGGGCATCGGAGTTTCTTTTGTAACTTTGTCTTTTCCGGAAGGAGTATGCTTAATGCATGATCCGTCCATACCGATTCTTTCGCAAAGACCCTTTGCAAGTACTGCTTCGCTGTCTGAGTTGATAAGCTGATACTTAAGGGAAGAACTTCCGCAGTTGATAACTAAAATATTCATGAATTACCTCCTAATCTGAATCGGGCGGGGTTTCTCCCCACTCGCCGTACCGGCCTGTTTTTCTGCCGTGCACTTATAAAAACCGCCGCATATTTGTCTTGGCGGAATTACTCTGTCGAACATACAAAATTGTAGGCTTATTTTGGTCTTTTGTCAATCGAAACGGCGTGTAATAAGGCTTGCCTGAAACCTGCTACACCTTAATGACCTCTCCGAGTGCAAACGAATATATCAAAATCTCCGAAACAGGCTTCTTTTCAAGTCTCGATAGTGCCTCGGAATAGTAATCAAGCTGGGTTTTATATCTTTTGATAAGTTCCTGGGCTGAGTCAACTCTGTCGGTTTTGTAATCCATAAGAATCAGTTTGCCGTCTTCTTCGAAATAAACGTCGATTACACCCTGAACAAGCACTTTTTCGTCCGACGGGAATTCATCCCTGACTTCTTTGGCGTTAACCGAAAGAACAAAAGGCTGCTCAAGATAAAGCTTTCCTTCCTTTGCGGCTCTGCTCATTCTGTGTGACAAATCGGTATCCAGAAATTCGAGAATCTTTTTCTCGCTTACAAGTGCATCGTCTTCCTCGTAAATAAACAGATTGTCGATCATCTTTTTTCTGTGTGCGCGAAGATTGTCAGTAACATTGCCCTCATAGATATTTTCAAAATCCATAAGTTCCATCACTCTGTGATATGCGCTTCCTCGTGCTGCACCGCCGTTTTGTGTCTCAGTTTGCGAGATGCTTTTTGGAACCTTTCTTTCCTCTGCATGGTATAAAGTATTTTCACCGTCTTCTCTTTCGAGATAAGCCGCTTTCTTTAATTCCGAAACGGTTGTTTTTACAAAGAGATTATCAAGCGATTCGTGTGGATATACATATTCCTTAAAATCGGATTTCGTCGATATTTTATCGAGAATATCTTTTTTCGAGATTCTTTCCGTTTCGTCAAAAACCTCTTTTATTTCACAATCCTCGGGAACTACCTTTGTAATTTCAAACAGTTCTTTTTGTTCTTTGATAATCGGATAAATCATCTTCATGTATGAAGAGGAATCCGCGATATCCACAAATGAAAGAGAATCTTTGTCATTAAGATCCTCATCGAGCATACCGGTAAGAATGAGTTTTTCCCTCGCTCTTGTCATGGCAACATACAAAACTCTTATTTCTTCGCCGATTCCGCTTATCTTTGCTTTGGCGGCTATCGCTTTTCTGACCGGAGAAACACCCTTGATTCTTTTCTCAAGATTGAATGTATCGCCTCCGATTCCAAGTTCCTCATCCAAAAGAATCGTATCCTTTATTCCCATGAATTCGCTGTGAAGTCCGGATACGAAACAAACGGGATATTCAAGACCTTTGGATTTGTGTATGGTCAGAATTCGAACAACATCCGCATTCTCATCAAGCATGTTGGCTTCGCCCATATCCTGGCGTGCTTTGAGTTTCTCAATGTATTTTACAAAATCGTGAATGCAGAAAATCCCCTGCTCTTCATATTCGTCAGCTGTTTCTGCCAAAAGATTGACATTGGCAAGACGCTGCTCACCGCCCGGAAGCGAGGACACCATTACCGTATATTCGTACTTTTCGAAAATAATACGAAGCATGTCCGAAGCAGACATATATAAAGCCTGTTTCCTGAGTTCTTCCAAATCGTCGGTAAAACGAATTACTTTTTTCTTTATCTCTTCATCGCTGCCTTCGAGAATATAAAGATACAGACTGTCAATGAGCCTTTTCTTTTTGCCGAATAATCTTATCTTGGCTATTTCTTCCTCATCAAAATTTCCGATGAAGGAATGCATTACACCCAAAAGAGGCATGTCCTGACGCGGATTGTCTATTATCGAGAGGAAACTTAAGATTAACTGAACTTCCCATGCACTGTAATATCCTGCTTTGGAAATGACATATCCCTGTAGTCCGACATTCTTAAGTGCTTTTTGGAAAATCACATCTCGGCCGTTTGTCATCGATCGAAGAAGAATGGCCACATCGGAGCATTTCATCGCTCTCATCTTTTCACTTTTCGTATCAAACACTTCGGTCTTTGCGTCAAGCATGTCTTTTATTCTGCCCGCCACTATCGCCGCTTCGATTTCGTCCTTGCTTAAATCCTTATATTTTTCCGACTCTTCGAAATCGGATTTGCCAAAGAAAATAAGTTCCGCAGTATTGTCCGCACTGCTTTCGGGATAATCGGTCTTTCCGAAATTCAGTCTTTCGGATTCATCATATTCTACACCGCCCACGGACTCTCTCATTAAGCGTTCGAAGACGAAGTTTACCGCATCTATTACTTCCCTGCGGCTTCGGAAATTGTTGGTAAGATTTATTCTCTCATCCCTCTTTCCTTCCTTTGAATATTCGATACATTTTTCCTTGAAAATCTCAGGCTTTGCAAGGCGGAATCCATATATGCTCTGCTTTATGTCTCCGACCATAAACCTGTCACCTGTCAATTCTTCGTCCTTTGAAACCGCATTAAGAATAGTCTCCTGAACATCGTTTGAATCCTGATATTCATCTATCATTACTTCATTGAAGAATTCGCGGTAACGAAGTGCAGTCTGTGTGGGAGTAAGCTTGTCGCCTTCTTTATTAACCAATATTTCAAGCGCCATATGCTCCATGTCGGAAAAGCTGATGATCCCCTTGTCGCGCTTCATATCTTCAAAAGTATGCATATAGAAAATTACAAATCTGACAAGAGAATTGGTTACGGTAAATCCTTCTTTAACCGATTCTTCAAAATCGTCTTCGGTAACATCCTTATATTTCTTTTGCAGTTTGTCGAAAATATTTCTCGCTTTTTTTAATTGCTCGTCGACAAGAGTTTTTAACTCCTCTTCTTCCGGTGTGTTGTTGCGTTTTCCGTACTGAAGTTTGGCTCTTTTGTATTCATTGAAAGCTATGAATCTCTTTTGATAATTTCCGTCAATCAGACCCTCTATAAAAGAAATCGCATCTTTTGCTTCTTCAACATGTTTAACCAAAAAACTCCCATCGGCAAGTTCCGCTACTTTTTTGTAAAGGCTCAGAGATTCTTTTAAATACTCATCCTCGTAATCCTTTGTGTATTTTACGAAAGGCATTTCCCATACATTATCCAAATCGTTAACCATGAATTTTTCAAGAGTGTCATACGGATATGCCGAAGAATCGACTTTGTTTGCAATGCCGGTTACAAGTTCATAAAACTTCTTGAATTTGCCTTTAGGAGCATACATCTCAACGAGATTTATAAAATCCTCGTCTCCTCTTTCAAATTCTTTTTCCAAAGCCTCATCGAAAGCATCATCGGAAATCTGTTTAATCTCTCCCTCGCTTCCGACTGCAAAAGCAGGATCGACTCCGATTTCTTCAAAGTGGTTCTTTAATATGTAAAGGCAGAAACTGTCGATGGTCGTAATCTGGGCAGTATGAAGAATGGCAATCTGCTTTCTTAAATGCGAATTGTCGGGATCAAGCGACAAACGCTCTCTTAATTTCCTGCCGATACGATCTCTCATTTCTCTTGCGGCTGCATTGGTAAAAGTCACGATTAGCATTCTGTCTATCGAAAGAGACTCGTCTTCACAGATTTTATTAACGATTCTTTCAGTCAGAACCGCCGTTTTTCCGCTGCCTGCAGCTGCAGATACTATAAGATTTTTATTTCTTGACTCTATTATTTTTTTCTGTTCGTCGGTAAATTTCATTTTTCTTCCTTTTCGACTTATTCCCCGCTCTCTTCTTCCGGTGAGGATTCATCAAATTTTCTGTACTCGAAGCCCTTTAACTTTATGTCAAATCCGCAATATCCCCTGATAGGACAGAAATCGCATGCCGTTTTATTTTTCTCAAGATAAGGATTGATATCTATGCAGCCCGATAAAATATCCCCTGCAAGTTCCTTTGCTTTTTCTTCGGCTTTTATTAACATCGAATCAAATTCTTCGCTTGAAAAAACATTCGAATAACTGTCCGGAGTATTGTCTTTTTTCTTGGTAATCTTAACGGCTTCCGATTTGGTTCCGGGGACTGCCAGATCCGAATCAAGACTTTCCATGACCGTATCGTCGTTTACTATGGCGCCTATGGGAATAAGTTTCTTCCTGATATCCGCTTCTGCATCATTTCTGCTGTCTGAGAAAGGATCGTCTATCGCATAATAAAGCATGGCTGCAGGAAGTACATCCTTATTCGGATACCTTTCCTTTATCATTTCGATTGCGTTTTTCATATATATCGCAAGCTGCAGCGATAATCCCTCTTCAAGCATCTTCGGGTCGAGTTTGTGTGATGAAGATTTGTAATCGATGATTTTCACATAGCTTTTATTCGAGCCGTCGTCGTAGATATCCGTCCTGTCTATTCTTCCTTTGAGTTCGACCCTTTTTGTATTTCCGTCTTCGGATGCTGCAAGATCATACATTTTCTCAAATTTCATCTCATACATTTCGGGTTTGTATTTACCCTTCGAAAGTTGAAATCCGAGAGTTTTGACGGTTCTCTTCATTATTCGCGCAAGCTGCCTTACATAGTATTTTGTCTTTTCATCCGACACGAGCAAATCACCGTTGTATTCTTTGGTCAGCAATTCTATCGCCGCATCGACTTCGCTCTCGCTCACCGTTACCTCGGCCGTGGAGAAATCGAGTCCTTCTTCGTTTAATTTTTCTCCGACCTTTTCGAGTATGTCATGGGAAAGATTACCCATATCCACGCTTTCAAGTCCGAATTCCTCTCTGTCGCAAAGACTCAGGCCGTATGTCACAAAATGCGCATATCTGCATGCGGCAAATTTTTCGAGCGTGGATACCGAAACGGTAAGCAGATCTCCGTAAAGATTTCTTGCTACTTCCTTATCCAAAGATTTCGCTTTGTATTCCCTGAATGCGTTGGCTATGATTTTTTCACACCATTCATTTCCGCCTTCAAAAGAGCGGATTATTCCGATATTTTCAAAAAGAGTTTTTTCCTGCTCTTCATTGGCAATTCCCGTTACGTAAAGTCCCAGAAGTTTGGCAGTCTCTTCTTTGATATCCTGCCTGAAAAGCTTGGGTGTATCATTTCCCCTGTTGTTTACGGCAAGGCCTTCAAACATGTTAAGAAGCACTTCGATAAGATACGAGGGGATGAGACTGTCTCCCTTTCCTCCTACACTCGCAAACGAGATATAAAGTTTGTCCGTGGGCTTTGTGAGATTAAGATAAATATAAAGCTGTTCTATGAATGCAAGTTCGGAACTTGTGGGAGATAATTTGCAGTCAGCCTCTTTTAATTCTTCTTTGTCAGGCACTGACAAGAGTCCGCCGCCCGCAGAAGATTTGGGTATATTGCCGTCATTTACTCCGAGAATGAAGAGTTCTTTTATCTCTTTGAGTCTTGTTCTTTGCATGTCTCCGACCAAAAGAGAATCGACTTTCTGTGGCAAAACGCCTACACGAATTTCGGAAAAGCCGACTTTAAGAATATCCGATAATTCCTTTATCGAATAATCTTCATCTCCCATCAGATCCGTAAGATCGTCAAAGAGTTCAATGACTTTGTTGTAAACGCCTTCGTATTCCATGGCTTCGCCGATAAGACCTTCTTCACGAAGCTCCCCGGCCATTTCGGCCATTCTGTCATACGCATTGCCTTTATCGAGAATTGTAAATATTTGATTTAGCCATACGGAAAGTTTTCTTTTGCCCGTACCCTCTTTGGTTATATCCTTGAAAATCCCATAAAACAATGCACGATAAGAATTGATCTTATCAAGACTTTCCGAATTTTTACGCTGCTCCTCGCTCTTATAAACAAACTCTTCTCTCCATTTGGATATTCCTTTAATGCCACGCGCATAAATATAATTTTCAAGCTCGTCAATTTCGTCTTCCGAAAGAGGAGATACTCCGGTTCGAAGGAACCTTAGTACATCTTCCGTTTTAAAATTGTTCTTTAAAATATCAGCAAGCGAAAGGATGTATTTTACCAGAGGGTTGGCGGCAATGCTTCTGTTGCTGTCCATGTAATAAGGGATGTTGTATCTGGAAAGATATTTGGCCAGAGGCTTTTGATATTTGGTCATATCCGCGCAGACAACAGCAACATCACGGTATCTGTAATTGTTCTTTTGAATTTCTTTAATAAGAGCTTCGCATAAAATACGGCATTCGTTGTCAACATCGGAGCATCTGTTGATTTCTATCGCACCCTCCGAGTGGCTCTTCGCGTTTCCTTTTCTGAAAAGATTCTTTTCGAGGAAAGCAAGCTCAAGATTATTCTTATGCCTGTAATTTTCGGTGAGTCTTATATCGTCAAGAATATTAACTCCGGTAGGATCGTATTCCTTTGCGATATCGTCCATATTCCTTTTTGTAAGATCGAATATGGTATTATCCTTATCGTTAATCTTATGGGGATTTTCTGACAAATCATTGTCAAAAGGAAATGTAATATAAACATCCTTTGCGACATTCAAAACTGCCGCAATTGCTTTAATCTGTATCGGTGTAAAGCCTGTAAATCCGTCGAAAATTACCACGCTTTTTGCGACCTTTTTCGAGAGTGGGAGACGTTCGATAAAAAGGTCCAGAATTTCTTCTTTGGTAATATACTTTTCCTCGCATTCCTTAAGAAAAGCTTCGTAAATAATCTTAAGATCGGCAATCTTTAATTTGAGTGCCTGCGATCTGCATTTATCCTGAATACCGTCAAGATCTGAAGGTGCAATATTGTACTGCATAAACTCGGATATAACGGACTTTACTTCACCGCTCCAGCCGGCATTCTCCATACCCCTTGAGAGTACATGAAGATTGTCTTTTATCTTTGCGGCGCCCCTTTTTATCAAAAGGCACTTGCCCGTATCGTCAAGAAGCATTCTCTTTGGCTGACCTACCTCTTCGAACACTTTTCTCGGAAGTCTCGAAAAACTCAAAACATCAATATTGATAATTCCCCCGTCGGGATGCGCATTGGCCATGGCCCATTGAGTCTGCATCGTAAACTGGTCGGGAACAATCATCAAAACATTGTTCTTCCTGTCTTCGAGAGCAAGCTTTATCGCAAGATTTTGAACATATTCACTTTTGCCGCTTCCTGAGCCGCCGAGTATAAATTGAAGTGCCATTTCTTTATCCTTTTTTGATTTATTAAACCTCTTTTATCTTATCACAAGTACATGTATATTTCACTTTTTTATGGTCGTACCGGAATATGTTTATTTCTCTGTAATTTAACGAAATGTTCCTGCCTTAATTCCCATTTTTATGTTTTCTTTAAAGACGAAATATTATACTATTTATGTATGCCAAATATTTAAGCCTCCTGATACCGATAAGGATATGTTTTTATGAACATTAATATTCAAACAATCGAAGATATAAACGAATATACCGGCAGAGAGATAAATACTCTCTTTTTGACATCAAAGCGCGATATCGCCGATTTTCTTACAGGCAAAGGCGAGGCCGTATGCATCGATTTGAAAGATGAGTCCGATATATCTTCTTTTGATGGTTATAAATATTTTATCACAGGAGGTGTCCAAGATATCGGACACCTTAATATGGTATACTGTCACATCATGAAACTTCCGTATGTAATCGGCGAGACAGAAAGAATCGCTGTTCGAGAAGAGACTTTGGACGATTTGCATGAAATCTATGAAATCTACGAGGACAAGGAGTGCCGGAAATTCCTGGAGCCTCTCCCAAATATAGATTCAGAAATCTCTGATGAGAATCCCTCGCTCGCCCCATCGGTTGCAGATTCAGCCTGCCTTAATAAGCTCTCCCGTTATGAGTCAGTAAAAGATTCCTACATGCTTCTCGGTTACGGGATGTGGGTAATCGAAGAAAAGGCTACAGGCAAAGTCATCGGGCGTGCCGGCTTTGAATACTATGATGACAGTACCGTATCCCTTGGTTTTGTAATTGCAAAAAACGAAAGAAAAAAAGGCTATGCCCATGAAGCATGCCTTTTATGTCTTAATTATCTTTTTAATACAAATCCCGATTTATCGGTTGTCGCCAAATATTCTTCGGAAAATGAGGCTTCAAAAGCATTGCTTTCAAAACTTTCAAAGACCTCTCCCTTAAGAATAAAACTTATTGAAGAATCCTGATTATTTTTCTTTATACAAAAGTCCGAAAGTTCCGGGTCCGCAGTTTACGGCAATTGATGCGCTGGCCTGCTGGAAATATATCTCTTCAAACTTGACGCTCTTCTCAATATATTCCCTTATCCAGTCCATATCTTTCTTGCTGAGTCCTACATAGGTTACAAAAAGAATCGAAGTGTCTATCCTTGAAGAATTGGAAAGGCAGGAATTAATATATGCCTTCCATGCACTCTTGGATGATCCGAAATAAATCTTTCCGAGTTTCATTCGTCCTTTTTTGAGTACCAGTACCGGACGTCCCATCAGCGACTTGACAAGGTTTGCCGTTCTTGCACTTACCTGTTTTGCACGGGCAAGATAATCCAGATTGTCTACTATAAAGCTCGTATGAACCTTCTTTTTCATCCGTTCGAGTTCTTCTATTACATGCTTGGGTCCCATGCCGTTTTCCGCAAGACGGGCTGCTTCCAATACTATAAGACCCTGACTGCTCGAAAGATGTCCTGAATCAACCACGAATACATTGTCAAAAGCTTTTGCCGCATCCGTGGCAGGAGGAAATCCGCTGTTTCCGATTTTCGAAGATATCGCAATATGAATAACATTATTGGCGTAAGCAAGCTGTTTTGCAAAGAAGAGTTCATGCTCCTTGGCTTCGGGTGCCATGGGAGTAATATCGTTCTTTGTTTCTTCCATGTATTTGATTACGCCTGCGGTATCTATCTCCGTTCCGTCTTTGAATACACCTTCTGCGGTCTGTACCTTGTGAGGTATCACCTGTATTCCGTATTTTTCTATCAGTTCACCGGGAATATCCGCAACACTTTCGGTGGAAACGGCAACCATCTTTCTTTGCTTGCTTCCATGCATCCAGGAGATGGTTTCCTCTGCGATTTCTCCGTCATCGCCGAGAACTTTTACAAGATCTTTCGGAAGAAGTCTGTACAATTCTTTTTCCAGTTCTTCTCCGCTTACGGGCTTTGCAAGATAGCCGTCAAAAGCTTCTCTTACATAGAGTTCTCTGTTTTCTTCGTCGGCATTGGCGGTCAGTACGACAATCTTGCTTTCTCTGCTGCTTCCGCCGACCTGATTTCGTATTTGTTTTTTACATTCGATACCGTCCATCTCGGGCATAAGGTGGTCCATGAAGATGACATTGTATTCGATGTTTTGTGTCTTTTTGAGTGCGGCTTTTCCGCTGGTTACGGTATCGATAATGACCTTGGTATCGCGAAGGAGTTTGTTTACGACCATAAGGTTGGCTTCATTGTCGTCAACCACAAGAATTCTTGCTTCGGGTGCTTCGAATTTCTTCTTGTATTCGCTCCTTTTTGAATATCCGTGTTTCTTTTCAAAATCAAATTCACCGATTAAGTTTTCGTTGACTCTCTTTTGAGGTATCTCAACTATGAAAGTCGATCCTTTGGTATAAACACTGTTTACGGTGATTTTTCCGCCCATCAGATCAAGGAACTGTTTAACGATTGAAAGTCCGAGTCCCGTACCTTCGATATGATTGGTGGTATCTTCGTCCACTCTTTTGAAAGCGGAGAAAAGATACGGCATGTCTTCCTTTTTGATTCCGATTCCGGTATCCGCAACAGTATAAATGATATTGTATGTATCTTCGTCTGTTTTCTCGCTTTGAACGGTAAGCGAAATGGAACCTTCTTTGGTATATTTAATCGCATTGTTTAAAATGTTGATGAGAATCTGTTTGATTCTGACTTCGTCGCCGACAAGTTCTGCGGGAACATCGGGAGATACATTTATTCGAAATTCCAGATTCTTTTCCTTTGCTCTTATCCAAAGCATTCCGACCAAATCAGAAAGCATGTTGCCCGTCTGATAAGGGCTTATTAAAAGATGCATCTTGCCGGCTCTGAATTTGGACATATCCAGAATATCGTTGATAAGGTTTAAAAGCAGTTTTCCGGCAGAGCGGATATTAACCGCATCTTCAACAACCTCATCGCTGACATTCTCTCTTAAGATCATCTCGTTTAAACCGATGATGGTGTTGATCGGTGTACGAATTTCATGGCTCATGCTCGAGAAGAACTGGTTCTGTGCCGCATTGAGCATTTCGATTTCTTTTTTCTGTTCTTCCGTACGCTTCTTTTCCTTTGCGAAAAGATTGATTTCAAGAACCACCATTATGGCTACGGCGACACTTATCATAATCAAAGAAACGTAGGAAAAAACAATTCCCATTATTCTTGTATTTTCAAAAATGAGTTCGGGATAACGAACGGAAATATAATAACAGCCCGTTGCCACAATCATCTCGAGTATGTAAAATACAACTCTCGTCTTGCCGTTTAACAATATGCTTATCATCAATATGACATAGATAAACCAAAGTGGCGCATCGCCGTTTATTCCGCCTCCGTTTATAAATGTAATCGGTACGAAAAACAATCCGACCACGGTACAGATAAACGCGCCTCCGAATTTAATCGCATGTGCTTTTACAGCTATCAGGCAGATAATAAAAATACCCACCATCGCAAGTGCCAAAAGTATTTTGTCTATAAGCACTTCATCCGTAAAAATAACTTCTATTAAATCCACTCCGAGAATAATTTCCGTAATAAGAACATTCAGCACAAAAAGCCTTTGTCTTATGTCCAAGTCATTATTGTAGAGTTTGCTTCTCAATCCTTCTTTTTTCATCAATACGACTCCTTATTGAGGCTTTTTCAGTCTGCTGCCTCAAATTCCAATATTTCGCCGTCTTCTTTTGCATCAAATTCCATAATACCGTCCGTCTCTTCGGCATTGTCCGGCTTAAACTCAAGTATTTCTTCGTCATCCGTCTCAATGTTTTTGTTAAGGACTGATGCTATCTTATCCCTTATGGTTTTATAATCCGCCATGACGCGATCATGGTTTTCTTTTATGTATGCTTCGTCTTTTCCTTTTGCTGCTTTTTCAAGTTTTAACGCATCTTCCGAAAGACTCATGGCACCTACCATCTTGGCCGTGCTCTTTAACGCATGCACAAGTATCTCATAATTGCCCCAGTCTTTCTCACCGAAAAACTTGTTGAGAGAGGGTACTTTTTCGAAAGCTTCGTTGGCAAACTGCGTTAATAGCGATGAATAAAATTCTTCGTCGCCGATACAGTATCTTAATCCAGCTTCTGTATCTATTCCGTCTTTTGAAAGTTTTTCGATAAAACTCTCTTCCTTTTCGGGAATCTGCAACTCTGCCTTCTCTTCGCTTGCGTTTCCTTTTTCGTTATATTCTTCTTCGTCATCCGTTTCGTAGGAAATGGCGGACTTTGGAAGTACCTGTTTTAATACTCTTTCAAGTTCTTCGATTTCGATGGGTTTGCTGACAAATCCGTCAAATCCCTCGGATAAGAACATCTGCTTAGCCGAACTCATGGCGTTGGCGGTAAGTGCAACAATGGGAATATTGTTTGCGAGTCCGTATGCATCCGCACGGATTCTCTTCATGGCTTCGACTCCGTCCATTCCGCCCATCATATGGTCCATAAATATGATGTCAAACTGTTTTTCTCTGCATATATCTATTGATTCCTGACCTGAAGTTGCAGTCGATACAACCATTCCGTATCTTCTGAAAATACTCTTTGCAACCACGAGGTTCATGGGTTCGTCATCAACCACAAGCGCTCTGACTCCTCTGCAGCGAAGATTGCCCATACCGCGATCGGAATCATTTAAATTGGAGTTAAGTACCGCAACCACAGGGAAGCAGTAGAAAGGTTTTTCCATTTTTCTCGCATTTGATTTGGCGGGCAGTTCGAAATCGCCGTCAGCCACAACGACGACAATCATTTCCTTTGCCAGTTCTTCCATCAAAGCGATATCTGAACAGTATTCTTCCTCTGCGACAAAAAGATGTGTCAAATGAACCGAATCTTTTAATCGTCTTAAATTCTCCGTATTGTCCACACGGTGCATCTGTATTCCGAGACCGTTGACAATGTTTAATACCATGGAATTGTAGTATTCACGTACCGAAGGATGAGGATACTTCTCGAAATGAAGATATGCTCCGAGGCTGAGTTCCTCAGGCTTTGAAACCGACATGCAGCTTGAAGCATCGACAACTTTCTGGGGAAGACTTACATGTACCGTTGTTCCGACATCAGGTTTGCTTTTGACAATCATAAATCCGCCGAGAAGCGATACAAAACCTGAAACAATCGAAAGACCGAGGCCGAGACCTCCGCCCATTCTTGCTCTTCCCGAATCAGCCTGATAGAATCTCTCGTAAACTCTCTCGAGTTCCTCTTCGGTCATACCGATACCGGTATCCGTCACTTCTATCATCAGATTGACTCCGTATTCCTTGTTTTCGGAAGAAATACGTACGTAAACACCGCCTTCGTGCGTATATTTCAAGCCGTTTGAAATCAATGCTCTCAGTATTTTTTTGATCTTTGCGGCATCCGAATTCATTACCGAAGGGATGGAAGGATCGACGTCGATTACAAGTTCCACGTCATTTGATTTATACTCTCTGATTTCGGTAACCAGATCGTTGAAAATCGACGAAAGCATATAGTCTTCGTTGTTGATGACTATATTCTCTCGGTCGATTTCCGAATAATCGAGAATATCGCCTATCTGTTCAGCCACTTTTCGACCCGCATTTCGAACGGATATCAGGTCGCGGCGAATTTCCTCGTTGTCTTCTTTGTCGATACAGATTCCCGTAAGGCCGATAACTGCATTTACGGGAGTACGAAGTTCATGAGACACGTTGGCCAGAAAGTCGTTTAATCTGTCCGTTGCATCGGTAAGCTGTGCTATCTCATCTCTTGATTTGCCAAGCACCTGATTCCATTTGTCGATGATGCTTCGACAAAACCATCCGGTCAAAAAGATAACAACAACATGCATGATAATTCTGCTTATGACCAAAGAATCAAAGGTCTCTTTCAAAAGAATCATCTTTACAACCGCGTAGGTCATTGTTATGTAGTAAGTAACCATGCCGAAGACAACAAGCTTTTTATTGCCGGTAATCGTATAAAGAACCATGATTGCAGACATTACTATTGCCAGGTCAAAAAAGCTCGTCTCATGCGTGCCGTAAAAGAAATAGGAACACATCATGAGAATTGCGTAAAAAACAATTCTCACATTCGCAGGCACAAGCTGGCGGATATGAATTATCCAGCTTGCAAACATTCCCACCGCAATCGGAACAAGCGGCCACTTTTCCCATCCCATCAAAAATGATTCGGCAATGAGAATCAATGCCAAAATGGTATATCCGATTAAAAGCATCAGATGAGATCCCTGAAAACTTTCGTTTGTATCAATACTATTCTTCCTGTTGCTCATTCTGCTTTTCCCTTAAAGTATAATCTTTGTCTTCGCTGATTATTTCCAGCATAATGTCCGCATATCTGGGGTCAAACTGGGAACCCCTCCCTTTTTTGATTTCTTCGCTGATTTTTTCCTGTGAAAGAACGCTTCGATAGCTTCTGAAACTCGACATCGCATCATATGCATCCGCCACAGCTATTATTTTTGCCGATTCCGCTATTTCATTGCCTGATAAGCCTTCGGGATATCCCTTTCCGTCATATCTTTCATGATGGAATTTTGCTCCGAGTGCAAGGTTTGGATCTTCTTTGATGTTCTCAAGGATATGGGCTCCCATAACCGGATGCTTTTTTATCATCTCGTATTCATCTTCGGAGAGCGTATCAGGTTTGTTGATTACCGCATCAGGTACACCGATTTTTCCGATATCATGCAAAAGGCCCATAATGTAAATTTCTTCCTGGTCCTTTTCCGGCAATCCTGCTCTTTTGGCAATTTCTTTTGAATACTCAGCCACTCTCTGGGAATGACCGTTTGTATAATTGTCTTTTGTATCGATAGCCACGGCAAGGGATTCCACAAGGTGAAGGAAGAGATTTTTGTTTTCTCTTGTCTTCTCCTCAACTTCATCCGCAAGCTGCTTTTGAAGAGTGATAAGCTCAAGAATATGGCTTACACGAAGCATCAGAATTTCAGGAACAAAAGGCTTTTTGATAAAATCCATTGCTCCCATCGCAAGGCCTTTGCTCTCAGCTTCCGAGCTCTCGTCAGCCGTAAGGAATATTACGGGAATTCTTGCAGCTTCGCCTTCTTTTTGTCTTAAATGAGAAAGCGTTTCAAATCCGTCCATTCCGGACATTTTTATATCCAAAAGGATAAGGTCTGCTCTTGAATCGGGTTTCTCAAAATAATCAAGCAGAGCCTGACCCGATTTAAGTGCGATAACATGTATTCCGCCGGAGCTTAATACCTTTCCCGCAACCTGAAGATTAATCGAATCATCATCGACTATGATTACCCTCTTTTCCTTCTTCAAAAGATGGTTCTCGCTTTCTCCACCGACGAATTCGGTCTCGTAGGTAATCATGAGAGTTTCCCTGTTCAGCTCATGCCATTTGTCGATGATATGGCTTAATACTTTTTTGATGGAATCTTCTCTGATGTCGGTAAGCAAAACAAAATACTGGTTGTATCTGTTTCGCATAAGTATATCTGATTTTCTTAACGACTTTCTGATATGATTGCCGAACTCATCGCAGGCATCCTTGTATTCCTGATCATTTATCGCTTCTGTTTTGCTTAAGGTAAAAAGTATCTTGCAGGCACCGAGATGGTGTCTCTTTATGTATCTGATTACATATCTGTAAACATGCGAAAATGCATCGGAGTCAAGCTGGAGTGCCACACTGGGAATCGATCTTTCTCCGAGTATTTCGGACAGCGAACTTATATCAAGTTCCGTTACATTCATCTCATCTTCCGTGAATGATTCCGCGCTGTAGAGGCTGTATCCGTGCTTTCCGTTTTTCTTGACGTTGTATAAAGATTTGTCTGCAAACTTTAAAAGAGAGTTGTAATCATTGCCGTGGCGCGGTACGAAAACAGCACCCACGGATGCTCCGAGAGGAATGTTCATCTCTTCACCCATGAGTTCTTTTGCTGATTTTAAAAGTCTTTCATTTAATTGTTTTGTAATATCTGCAACCTTTTCTTCCGAGTCCACTCCGAGCGCAAAAGATACGAATTCATCGCCGCCGATTCTGCCGCATTTGCTGCCTTCGGGAACAAGACTCTTAATAATATCCGCAAAAGAAACAAGTATCTTGTCGCCCATCTCATGACCGTAAATATCATTTACAAGCTTAAATGAATCAAGGTCAATCATCATGAGGCATCCTGTGGCGGAAGTACAGGTGGTTGTAAGCTGTGCATTGGTCGCAGCCTTATTTAAAAACCCCGTCAGCTTATCTGTATTAGCCTCGTTTTTAAGGCTTAACATTTCTTTTTGTTTGGAAACAATATTGTCGATTCTTCTTAAAAGGACTTCGGGATTGAAAGGCTTTCTGATATAATCCGAAACACCCATTTCAAAGCCGCGGCTCTCCGTATTTGTATCCTCGTCTGCGGTCAGAAAGATAACGGGAGTCTCTGCCATCCCGTTTTCCTTTTCCATGGCACGAAGAAGCCTGAGCGTCTCAAATCCGTCCATCTCGGGCATCTTGATATCGAGAAGAATCAAATCCGGAATACCCTTGTCTTTAATGTAATCAAGCAAAAGTCTTCCCGATTTAAGGGCGGTAACCCTCATGTTGTTCTTACTTAAAATGTGGCCTGCCATCTGAAGATTGGCAGTATCATCATCTACGACAATAATCCACTTTGACATAAAATAATCCTCTCAGTACAATTGCTATTTCCCCGATTTACACTGTTTTTGACTTTTTATTCGTCTGATAATTTAACCGAATTCTTTCCGTAATATCCGGACATTCCCAGATTTTCCCAATTGGAAGGATCTTCGGTGATATCGCTTACATAAAGATAAAACGGCTTTACCGAATGCGGCTTAAGCACGGCGTCCTTTATATTCTCATCCTCAAGAATAATAAGCCTTTCCATATTCTCGTTCCAAAAAGCCTGCGCATGGCCGTAGTGCAAAAACTCAAAAGCCGTATAACTTGTAATGGTTCCAAGTTTTTTAAGAACTGCCGGCTGAACGAGAATCAACGCGTAACAAAGAAGTATAATCACAATCGAAAGCGGCATATCTTTTTTGTTTTTTAAAAATCTTTTTCGTATGAAACCGATTAAATATGCTTCGTTTACAAAAAGAAGTATCTGCCATGTTTCTTTTATGACATTATGGGTTCTCGACAAACCCTCGTTGCCCATTCCGTAAAAGCTTGAAGTAAATCCCGTGGATATTATGCAGATTGAAACAAGCACGACAAGCCATGGGAATTTGAATTCAAAATCCGTCTTTGAAACGAGATTCCAAAAAATCGGAATCATCATCAAAAGAACAATAATCGTAAAGAAATCCATCCATGTAAAAGAGAAAGAAAAGAAACTCTTAAACGACATAAGTATGGATTTTACGGGTCCCATTCCGACATAATAACTTTCTCTTGTTTTATTGCCGGGTGCCGTAACGTTAACGATTATCCCCGCAATCATGACAAGGAGAGATGGAAGCATAATCAGTGCCTTTTTCTTTTTAACAAAAATCATTAAAAGGAATAAAAGAATCGTTGATGTTCCCGCTATTAAAACCGTTGCATAATTCGAACCGCCGATTTCAAAGGAAAGAAGCACGCTTGCAATGCAAAGCAATACTTTTAACGGCACGGACTTTATCCTTAAAATGTTGATGTAAAGCGCGATTAAAAGGAAAAACGAGCACTGCGCAAAAGTGTAATGCACTGCGGCATTATACCAATAAAGCGCCCCCGGAACCGTATACATTCTCTCCACCATGATCATGGAAAGGACGCTTCCGACTATAAGAGCATATCTTTTTTTGTTTTTCAAAACACCGCAAATTAAAGTAAACGACAAAGCAAATGCTGCCGCCGTTATCATAAAAATCATTATGGCCGGCACGAGTTTGTAGAATCTGTAATTGGCGACACTCGGAAACGTAGACATTAAATAAATGCTCGAATACGTACCCTGCCAGGTCAGATATGATTCCTTTACAACATCGATTCCGGCTTTCAATGATTCGAAATAAGAGCCGGTCTCGACATACGCCTTATGCGGTAATCTCCCGAAGGAAAAATCATCGGCTTTCATGAAATTATACTTGCCAAGATAAATCGTCGGAATCAGAAGCATGATGTACACAAAAATCGTAAAAGCCGCGATATATCTTTCGTCCGTATTTTTCAGAAAACCCAAAATGTTTTTTGGTTTTTTATCTTTCATCTCAATAAAGAGTAATCTTGATTACTCCCCTTTCAAACGCAGGTGCGGTGACTGTCTGGACCGTCTTTTCGCTCATATAATCTCTGTGATAAAAATGAATGTGGCCTGCCAGAATCAAATCGCAAAGTCCGTCTTTTTTCGAAACAAAATCTATGAGTTTTGAGGTATTCTCATTGGGGAGATTGGCATGTTCTCCCATAAGAACTCTCGAATAATCAAGGTATGCGCATCCCCACATGTCATTAGTTCGCAAAAGCAGATCCGACTCGCCGTATGTGGGCACGAAAGGAACATGCTGTGCGATAATTACGCTCTTTTGTTCTTTTTCAAGTTCTTCTATCGCATCCCCTATATTGTCGCAGACCTGATTGTTGTAATCATCCGCAAGCAGTATGTTGAATTCATCGTATTTGACGATATTGTATCCGTTATTGTCGCTTCTGATAAAATCGTATCTTTTTCTTATTTCCTCTGCTTCCTCGCCGCTTAACATCTCACCGTTAAACAAAAGATCGTGATTGCCCATCAAAAGATATGAAGGACATTTAAGCTTGTTTTTTTCTTTCTCGAAATATTCTATCGAGGCGAGTGTAGCTTCATCCACAATATCGCCTCCGAAAATAACAAGATCCGGATTCTGCTTTTTCACATAATCCATGACCAGTGAAAAATTTTCCTCTGAGCCCATGGAATCCCTCATGAAATCCACGTATCTGCTCTCGCAGTAATCCATGCATTCCTCATCTCTTTCATCGCAAAGACAAAGATGTGCATCGGCCACAAAAAAGATCGTAAAAGGTTTTTCCAAACCGTCTATATCTATTTTTTCTTCGTATACATTAACTTTCTTCTGATCTGACATGGAGCTTAATTTTGCAACACTTCTTTGAGGAATCCTGAAAACCGCCAGCAATACGATTAATGCAACTGTCAGAACAGCCAAAACAATTATGATTATGTTTTGTTTTTTTGCTTCCATAAATTTTATCCGTTACATAAATTCAATAAGATTTTCATGTCTTGTTTTCAGCGAAAAAAGAGCATAAAAACCCACCTTTAATGATATTAAAATATATAATGAATGTCAATTGTAGGACTAACTATAAGAATGCTTGGAAAATGTGAAAAAGAGCAAAAAAATCCGACCGCGAAGGCCGGATTTTTCTTTTTTGTATCTTATAAAGTTACGTGGTCAAGATGCCAGATTTCGTCAACGTACTCTTTGATGGTACGGTCGGAAGTGAACTTGCCTGAGCAGGCTACGTTCATCATTGCCATGTAAGCCCATTTCTTTTTATCCATATAGGCTTCTTCGACTTTCTTTTGAGCTGCAGCATAGGACTTAAAGTCCTTAAGGATGAAGTATGTATCTGCTTTGCTTGTGCTTAACGTATTAAGAAGTGAATTGTAAAGCGGTCTGAAAAGCTCCGTATCTTCGGCATATGTACCGTTGATAAGCTGCATGAGAACTTTTCTTACATCGGGATCGTTGTTAAAGATTTCCATGGGATCGTATCCGCCGTAATTCTCAAAACGGATAACTTCATCCGATGAAAGACCGAAGATAAATGCATTCTCTTCGCCAACTTCTTCAACGATTTCAACGTTTGCACCATCCATGGTACCGATTGTTACCGCACCGTTTAACATAAACTTCATGTTACCGGTTCCGGA
>DFEM01000189.1 GCA_002369155.1 Lachnospiraceae bacterium UBA3802
AAAATCAAATCGGGTTTGTTTAAAAGAATTTTACCAAGCATTAGTCTCGTTCTTTCTCCGCCTGATAATAAACTTACTTTTTTGTTTACATCATTGGCAAACGACAGACCGTTTAAAACTCCGTTAATTTCAGATTTGTAGGTATATCCTCCGGATTTTTCGAAAATTTCAGTCATGGAATGATATTTATTCATAAATTCATTCATGTTTTCTTCGGAAACGTTGTTTAATTCCTTTTCCATTTCGCGAATCCGGTTTTCGGTCTCGATCAAATCCTTTTTGCAGTCGTAAAGTTCTTCTATTATAGTCTTTTGTGATTCAAAATCCTGATTTTGAGCCACATAACCGATCGAAATATCTTTTTTGAAAGTGATTTCACCTGAATCTTTGGTATATTCGCCTGTGATTAACTTTAAAAGAGAGGATTTTCCGGTGCCGTTATCGCCGATAAGAGCACATTTATCCCCTTCATTTATAAGAAAAGATATGTTGTTTAATATGGTTTTGTCCCCGAAAGAAAGGGAAACGTCATTTATGTTCAGTATCATGAGTTTTATTTTATTAAATTTAAATTGGCATATCAAGGTGTTTTTTATGGTATTTGTGTCTTTATTGTGATAAAATTACTACATATGGTTATTTTTAGGAGATCTGAAAAAATGTATGAAATATTAATGAAGGACATAAGAGCTCATAAAAAATTTATTATAGCTTACATATCCATATTGCTTGTTGTTGCTGTCTTTGTTTCTCCTTTCTTCGGATTCGGAGGAATGTTTGTTAAAGCTTCCGAAGAGACAGTGCCGACAGAAGAAACAATTTATTCTTTATCCCAGATGTTTATCGGACCCTCAATCAAAAATCTTGCCGGCGCATATGCATCCGTTGTCGGAGTTTCCGCCGAACCCTTTACGGCACTTTTGTTTTTGGGACTTATGGAAAACATTAACCGTGCA
Source organism: Lachnospiraceae bacterium UBA3802 (assembly GCA_002369155.1). Lineage (GTDB taxonomy): Bacteria > Bacillota > Clostridia > Lachnospirales > Lachnospiraceae > UBA3766. Next base: position 957 of record DFEM01000189.1, read on the forward strand.
TGCGGAAGCCCTTTGCATATCGTGTCAACGCCTGCAGGCAACCCGATAGTATTGCTTGTTATGGCTTTGTTCTTTTTGGCGAGCAAATTGATGAAATCTTTTGAAACAACAAAAGTTTTCGGTCTCTGTACACTCGGCGAACTCGAAAAATACCTCGGACTTGTATTTATTCTGGTTCTCGGAATCCTTAATGTTGTCGGAATTACGGATATGTTTGCACAAAATACCGTATCTGCTGCTTCGGCTCCGGTTACTGCTTCGCCGCAAAGCGTTGCTCTTGGCATATTCGGAACTTTATTCTCCGTATTCATGGCATTGGTTTCCGTTGTTGTATTTCTTGTAATAAAGACCGTTTTCTTCGGACTTGATGCACTTCAGTCATGTTTCTCTTTTATTCCTTTTTCCGGAGCATTATTTGAGATATTCAAAACGGTATTTGTTATAGTCGTTATTTCAGTCAATATTTTATTCCCTTGGGTCGGCGTAGCGATTAATATTATCGTATTCCTTATTTGCTGCCTGCTCTTCAGATTCTTCCTCGGCGTTGAAGAATTCTTAAGAAAGATTTACATTAAGCCTTTTATCGCAAGACTCAGAGGGTTTAATGACGAGATTCCTCTGGTTTATTCGAATGTTCCCAAGTTCATAAAGAAATATTGCGAAGCAAATGAAATTAATTACAATATCGCAATTCCCGCTTATTGCTTCAAAAAGAAAGAAGCAGAAGGCTTTAAAATGAAATTCATGGATAAAATCTGGATATTAAATACCGAAGAAGGTCCCGTTTTCCTAACGAAAAAAGGATTCAAGAATATTCAGAAATACGAACTTTTCGGAAAAGAAAAGAAATATTATTTAAAGAAAGAGTTCAGATTCATAGAAATATTCTCAAATCCCAAAGACGAATTATTCAAAAAGAAAGATCTTCGCGCGGTAATTTCCGTTGAATACGTAAAGAGATTCGAAGAACTTTGCGAGATGTTTAGTTTTGAGAATTATCATGTGGTAAAAGAAAATCTCAAATTAAGCAAAAAAGAAGAAAAACTTCAAAGAAGAGAAGAAAGAAAAGAAAAAATCAAAGAAAAGGTGAGTGCATTTACCGATTCGGCCGTTGAAAAATTAAAACCGGCATATACCAAAGTAAGAAACGCGCTTCCTTTCAAAAAAGATGATGAAATTTAAATAATCAGAAAGCGAGAAATCAAAATGGCAAAAGTATTACCTTTTAAGGGTATAAGACCCACAGTTGAAAAATGTTCCAAAATTGCAGCTCTTCCTTACGATGTTTATAACCGTGAAGAAGCAAAAGCTGTTGTAAGCGAAAATCCCGATTCCTTCCTTGCAATCGACAGAGCCGAAACATCTTTTCCCGATGATGTTGATACATATGACGAGAGAGTATATGTTAAAGCTCACGATTTATTATGGGATAAAATCAACAAAGGTGACTTTGTAACAGAAGATAAAAAGGTTTATTACATTTATGAGCTTATCATGGATGGAAGATCACAGACCGGTATTGTTGCTTGTGCTTCCATAGATGATTACGTAAACAATATTATCAAAAAGCATGAAAACACAAGAGCCGACAAGGAAGTCGACCGTATCAAACATGTTACCGCATGCGAAGCTCAGACAGGACCCATTTTCCTTGCTTACAGATCGAATGATACAATCAATGCCATAGTCAACAGAATTAAAAACAATGCTCCTCTTTATGATTTTACAGCTGAAGACGGTATTACGCATAAAGCATGGATTATTGACGAAGATGCGGATATTGCCAAGATTGAAGATGCTTTCGCTTCAATGGATTCAATTTATATTGCCGACGGTCATCACAGA
>DFEM01000111.1 GCA_002369155.1 Lachnospiraceae bacterium UBA3802
TACTTGTTGCTCATGGAGATGGTTCTGTTAACGAGGTTGCCGAGGATATTTGCAAGATCCGAATTGACTCTTTCCGTCATCAGATCCCATGTGATGGAACCGTCGTTTTCGTAGGGCATCTCATGAATCATGAAATATCTTACGGCATCAACACCGAAGAATGCAGCAAGGTCATCGGCATAAATAACGTTTCCTTTTGACTTGCTCATCTTGCCGTCGCCTGCCAAAAGCCAGGGATGTCCGAATACCTGCTTCGGAAGCGGCTCACCCAAAGCCATGAGGAATATGGGCCAGTAAATTGTATGGAATCTTACTATATCTTTTCCGATAAGGTGAAGATCCGCAGGCCAGTATTTTTTGTACAAGTCGGAACTGTTTCCGTCAGCATCGTATCCGATACCCGTGATATAGTTTGAAAGAGCATCAAGCCATACGTATACAACATGCTTGTCATCAAAATCAACGGGAATTCCCCATTTGAATGATGTTCTGGATACGCAGAGATCCTGAAGTCCCGGAAGAAGGAAATTGTTCATCATTTCATTCTTTCTTGATACGGGCTGAATGAATTCGGGATGTGTGTTGATATGCTCTATAAGTCTGTCTGCATACTTGCTCATCTTGAAGAAATATGCTTCTTCTTTTGCGGGCTTTACTTCTCTGCCGCAGTCGGGACACTTTCCGTCCACAAGCTGAGCCTGAGTCCAGAAGGATTCACAGGGTGTACAGTAAAGACCTTCGTATGAGCCCTTGTAAATATCTCCCTGCTCATAAAACTTCTTGAACATTTTCTGAACCTGTTTCTCATGATAATCATCGGTTGTTCTGATGAAATGATCGTAAGAAATATTGAGGCAGTCGCAAATGGATTTGATTTCGCCTGCCACACCGTCAACAAATTCCTTGGGTGTAACGCCTGCTTCTTCTGCCTTTAATTCAATCTTCTGACCGTGCTCGTCCGTACCTGTCTGAAAGAAAACATCATAACCCTGTTTTCTTTTAAATCTTGCGATTGCATCCGCAAGCACAATCTCATAACTGTTACCTATATGCGGCTTGCCCGAGGTATAGGCAATCGCCGTTGTGATGTAATACTTATTGTCCATTGTTTTGAATCTTCCTTCCTGTGTATGTATATTTTTTGACAATGATTACTGTCGAATAATTCTTTATTTCGAGTCGTTAAAAATTCACTTTCTTGAAGAGGATTTTTTTACACCCGTAAATGCCATAATGCTTCTGCCCATAAGGTTGGCAGCATTGGCTCCGTCGAAATTCGATTTTTCTCCGGTACTCATTTCAAGTTTCCATTTGAAACCGTCCGGAAGAATCGGCATTTCAAAATGTCTTTCTTCCCAGTGCATGTTCATTAAGATTAAGACAATATCATCCTTCTTTTTGTCTTCGTCATATCCGGCAAACATGATTCCGATTTCTCTGGTTTCATTATCAGTATAATCGGACCAGGGAACAGAATTGTGTATCGAGCAATCGGGAAGACCGCATTTTGCCTGAGAGGTTTTTCCTCTGATTACTGGATGATTGTTTCTGTATTCAATGCATTTTTTTATAAAATTAAACTGATGAAGGTGCGTCGGCAGACGATCCCAGTTAAGCCAGGAAATTGCATTGTCCTGACAATACGCATTGTTGTTTCCGTACTGCGAATTGCCGAATTCGTCTCCTGCAAGAAGCATTGGAATACCACGGCTTACCATCAGTGTGAAAACAGCATTCTCACGCATTCGGTTTCTTAATTTCTTAATCTCGGGATCTTGTGTATCTCCCTCGATGCCGCAGTTCCAGCTGTAGTTGTCATTCGCTCCGTCTGTATTGTTCCAGCCGTTCTTCTCATTATGCTTATAATTATAAGCATATAAATCGTGAAGTGTAAAGCCGTCATGGCATGTGATGAAATTAACGGATGCACTCTGTCCTCTGGCTTTCGGATCGTATATGTCAAGTGAGCCCGTGATTCTTCTTATGGCCGTATCGGCCATGCCTGCATCGGATTTAAGAAATCTTCTTAAATCATCTCTGTATCGTCCGTTCCATTCAGCCCATCTCTTCCACGAAGGGAATGTTCCGACCTGATAAAGTCCGCCGGCATCCCACGCCTCGGCTATAAGTTTTGTCTTTCCGAGAACGGGATCGAATGCGAGTACTTCAAGAAGAGGAGGCGCACTCATCGGAACACCGTCGGCATTACGTCCGAGAATTGCCGCCAAATCAAATCTGAAACCGTCGACTCTGTATTCGGTAACCCAGTATCTGAGACAATTTAAAATCATGTTTCTTACAATCGGATGATTGCAGTTCATCGTGTTGCCGCATCCCGAAAAATTGAAAAAGTATCCGTCGGGAGTAAGCATGTAATATATGTCTTTGTCATATCCTTTAAACGAATATGTCGGTCCGTGTTCGTTGCCTTCCGATGTGTGATTAAATACGACATCAAGAATAACTTCTATCCCGTTTTCGTTTAAAGTTTTAACAAGTTTTTTTAATTCATCACCCTCCCTGTTATGCTCTGCCTTTGATGCATAACTTGTGTTGGGTGCAAAGAAACTTACGGTATTGTATCCCCAGTAATTAAGGACCTGTTTGCCGTCGACAAAACGCTCTGCTTCAAGTTCATCGAATTCAAATATCGGCATCAGTTCAACCGCATTTATTCCAAGTTCTTTAAGGTAAGGAATTTTTTCGATTATTCCTTCGAATGTTCCGGGGTGTTTAACTTTGGAACTTTTATCCATCGTAAATCCCCTGACATGCATTTCGTATATTATCAGATCGTTAAAAGGAATCTCGGGCTGTTTGAAATTGCCCCAGTCAAATTCGCTGTCAACGACTCTCGCTTTGTATTTGAGTTCACGGTCGGGCTTTTCACCCCATACTCTCTGTCCCGTAACTGCTTTGGCATACATGTCAAGAAGCTGAGGAGAATAAACCTCGTTTCCTTTTTCGTCAAGTTCGACTACTCTGTATGCATATTCAAATTCGGAAATGTCGAGTCCGAAAACAACCATTGCATAGGTATAACCGATTCTGTATGAATCGGGAAAACGAAGAATCGCATAAGGCTTTAATTCTTCATTTTTAAAAAGAAGAAGTTCCATTGCATGCGCATGCACTGAGTGAATCGTAAAATTCACACCATTGGGAACTCTCTTTGCACCGAACGAAAGAAAATCGCCGGGACAAACCCAATATTTTCCTATCTTATCCACATGTCTGTATTCGGCTGCCATTCATTTCTCCTTTTTAACGGGATTTCGCCCATTAATCATTTGTTAAAAGGATTACTCCTCATCATTTTTTCGGCAAAAATCAATGATGTCTTTTTCTTCTGCCTGAATGCTTCCCTGAATCATCTGCTCGCTTCCGCCTCCCCTTGCGTTTAAGCCATCCCGCATTTTTGCCGCGAGTGCTTTGAGCGAAATTCCGGTAAGTTTATCATTTTTGCCTGCAACGAATCTGTATGTATTTTCTGATTTTTCAAAAAGAATTATTATAACTTTTTCAGCCAGAGCAATATTGTCGTTTATAAGCGCTCTTGCCTGAATCTCATCGATATCGTCTGCCGGATAAACGATAAATGTATCGTTTGAATTAAGAATTTTTTCTCTTAATTCTTTTTCAAGCATTACGGTAATCTGTCTTTTTAAAGATACCTTTTCTTCATGCGCTTCAGTGAGTTTGTCGTTCATTCTCTTAACTGCTGCCGCACATTCTCCTCTTTCACACGAAAGAATTTTCATCGACTCTCTGTTGTCGTCATGGAGTTTAATATAATCATCTATTGCGTCCAACCCCGCTTTGAGAGTGATTCTCATTCCGCCGCGATGAGGCATGAAATCAACGATTTTTACAAGCTGAATCTGCGCACTTGAATCAAGACACGGCGCACAGCATGCACACACATCGTAACCGTCGATGATTACAAGTCTTAAGTTTTCGCTTATATCAAGTTTGCTTCGATACGGAATATTCTTTGCTTCTTCGGCTGTCGGCAAAACCGCATATATCGGTACGTTTTCAGCAATGGCTCTGTTGGCGTTTAACTCGATTTCTTTTAAATCCTCTGCAGAAATCGGACCGTCAACATCCATAATGGCTTCGATGCCAAGAAGTCCGCCATCTTTATCCCGGCTTTCGGAAAGATGAAATCCCACATTGTCATATCCGAATTTTTTGTGGATAAGGCCGCAGATAAGATGCTCGGCATTGTGGTTTTGCATTCTGCGGAATCGAAGATCGAAATTGATTTTTTGAACCGTATCGAAATCGATGGGAATTTCTTTTTCGAGAAAGTGAATTAACTCACCGTCAAATTCCTGTACATCGACAACTTTTATGTCGTCAAAAAAACCTTCATCGCTTTTTTGTCCGCCGCCTTCAGGCGCAAAAATACTCGAATCGGTAATCACTTCATAAAGGTTCTTGTATCCCTCTCTTTCTGAAGGAGTACATTTTAATACCCTTGCGTTATTTGTTTTTATAAATGCATCCGTATCAAATAATTTTTCGGTTTTCATTTAATCACTTTTTCTTTGAGGTTTTCTTTTTCTTTTTTGGTTTTTCTTCTTCGAAATCATCATAATCATCGTCTTCATCTTCCTCTTCGACTTCTTCAACGATAATTCTGTTTCTTCCGTTTTCCTTACCGAAGTAAAGTTTCTCATCTGCAAGTCTTATGACTTCATCCTGAGTTCTGCCGAGTCCTCCCCTTGCAAGGCCCATTGTCATGGTAACTTTTATGTAAGGAACATAAGCATCGTCAACACTTAAATACTGTTCGGTTTCGCTTCCGTCATCTTCGATGATTTCTATCTCGCCGGTCTTGCCTGCTATGAATTCACCGAACAATTCTTCTTCGCTGCTGTTCTGATTACGATCGATCTGGAGGCCTCTTATTTCATCAAGGATTTTCTGAAGCACGAGATACGCACCCTTAACTCCCATATTGTTGAACACGAGTAAAAATTCCTCGCCGCCCCATCTTGCGGCAAAACCCTTGCCTACCATGGAAGTTTTGAGAACCTTGGATACTTCTTTAAGAACGACATCACCCATATCGTGACCGTATGTATCGTTGACTTTTTTGAAGAAGTCTATATCGCAGATTGCCACGCAGTATTCAACGCCGAGTTCTTTTTCGTCCTTAACCATCTTCGCAAGTTTTTTGTTTGCAAGACGTCTGTTGAAAAGTTCTGTCAGGGCATCTTTTTCGATAAGTGCATGAAGCGACTTTTGCATTGACTGAACGGATTTTCCGATATCGGATATTTCGTCGTTTCGCGCAAGCAGTTTATAATCCACTTCGCCCGACAAATCACCTTTGGAGATTCTTCCGAGCGATGCACGAATGCTTTCGATGGCACCTGCGAGTTTGGATGTGTATGAATAAGAAATCCACATCGCAAATACAAATGCAATTGCAATTATTATGATCATCGGAAGGACTGATTTTAATACAAGGGCGTAAATCTCACTGCATTCTTTTGCAACGGCAACCATGCCGACGCATCCGCCCGCCTTGTTGATAATCGGCTCATAATAAACATAATAGTCCGTTCCGTTTATATTCAGTTTTTTGTAGAACTTGCTTTGCAAACCGTCTACAACAGCCTGCTCGATAACAAGATTGACGCCCGTTCCTATATATCTGGATCCGTTTTCGTCGGAAAGCGTGGTTATCATTCTTGTGTTTCTGTAAAAAAGTGAAATCTCCGCACCTGTCATTTCACGATATCTGTCTATGATATCGTAATTGCCGGTGACCTCTTTTTCACCCTTAAAAAACGCGATCATATTTCCTCTGGAAATAAGTTCGTATTCTCCGGGATAAAGCATATCGTAAGTAAGAAGAACGCTTCCCGCGATATCTTTAAGTTCGCTTTCCACCTTTTCGTTCATGGCATTGGCAAACCTGTAACTGCAAAAAATCATTGCAATTATTCCGAAAAGAAGCAAAGGTCCGCAGGTCATGGCAGGAATGCTGTAATTCAATCCGCCTTTTCTTTTTGTTTTCTTTTGTGTATTGTCTTTATCTTTTGCCATAAGCGATCCTTTTCATTAAGCATTACGGACCGGACAAATTAAAGTCCGGTCCGAATATAATTCAGTATCAGCAACAAAAAATATAGTATACGTTATCCTAACCGGTTATTATCTTCCCGTAGGAATAAAAGGTCTGATTGCATTTGCAAGTGAAGAAACGGGCATTGTCTGTAACCAGATCTTTCCGGGTCCCGTAAGCTTTGTATTAAAGAAGCTTTCACCGCCTGCGAGTTTATTGCCCAAACCCTTAACGGTTTCAACATCCATCTGAACTGTGCCTTCCATGCATGCAAGTGAACCTGTATCAACAAGCATTGACTGTCCGGGTGCAAGGTTGTATTCAATTACCGATCCGTCGATTTCGAGGAACAAATCTCCTTCGCCTGAGAACTTCTGCATGATGAAACCTTCGCCGCCGAGTAATCCGGCACCGAATTTCTTCTGAACAGCTGTCTGCATTTCTATTGTTGTGGATGAAGCAAGGAAAGATCTCTTCTGTGCAATGATTGTCTTTCCGCCTTCAAGCTTAACTGCAAGAATCTTTCCAGGAACGCCTGTAGCAAATGAAATCATTCCTTCGCCGTTGGCTGCGGTATAAACATTTTCAAAAAGAGATTCGCCTGTTAAAGCTTTTCCGAACATCTTACCGAGTCCGCCGGTCTGAGTTTTCATATCCATGTTGGGTGACATCCAGGCCATTGCGCCTGCCTGACACTTAACACTTTCCCCTGAATTTAAATTACAGATGACTACGGGAAACGGTTCGCCTTTGATTTCGTAATTCATAAAATACCCCTCCTATTTGTGATATAAAGATTTGGTTTCGTATACAGGTTCGCAGGTGAGATTGACACCGAGCTTTCTGAATACATTTTTATCAACATGTGAAAGAATCACACTTGAATGTACTTCCGACCCCCTGAGGTTCTGAAGCTGCTCCATGGCTTTACGGGCATCTTCATCCTCCGAAGCACATATCGACAACGCAATCAAAACTTCGTCCGTATGAAGTCTCGGGTTTCTGTTTCCGAGATGTTTAACCTTTAATTCCTGAATGGGTCCGAGCGTTGTGGCTCTTATAAGTTCTTTATCATCATCAAGTCCCGCAAGTGCCTTAAGTGCATTCAAAAGCATGGCACTTGAAGCACCGAGAAGTTCGCTCGTCTTTCCCGTTAAGATTCTTCCGTCCGGAAGCTCTATTGCCGCTGCGGGTTCGCCTGTAGCTTCCGCCTTTACTTTGGCTGCGGATACCACCTTTCTGTCGTCAACGGAAATCTCCGCCTGCTTCATCAAAAGTTCAATCTTGAAACTCTCTTCCTCATCGGCAATGCCCTGTCTTCTCTGGCAGAGAGCACTGTAATATCTTCTGATGATTTCCTGCTTGGAAGCTTCTCTTACGGCATCATCATCGATAATGCCGAAGCCTGCCATGTTAACACCCATATCCGTGGGTGATTTGTAAGGAGATTCTCCCATGATCTTTTCAAACATCGCGTTAAGAACGGGGAATACTTCAACATCTCTGTTGTAGTTGATGGTAGTCTCGCCGTACGCTTCCAAATGGAAAGGATCAATCATGTTAACATCTTTAAGATCTGCGGTCGCAGCTTCATATGCGAGGTTCACGGGATGCTTTAAGGGAAGATTCCATACGGGGAATGTCTCATATTTGGCATATCCGGCTTTAATTCCTCTCTTGTATTCATGATAAAGCTGTGAAAGGCATGTAGCCATCTTTCCGCTTCCCGGTCCGGGTGCGGTAATAACAACCAGTGAACGTGATGTCTCTATATAGTCGTTCTTGCCGTATCCTTCATCACTTACTATAAAAGGAATGTTTGAAGGATAACCTGCAATGGGATAATGTCTGTAAACCTTTAATCCGAGTGATTCGAGTTTCTTCTGATAAGCAATGGCACTCGGCTGAGAAGCAAAGTGAGTAAGACAAACGCTTCCTACGTAAAGTCCGTATCCTCTGAATGCGTCAATCAGTCTTAAAACATCAACATCGTATGTGATTCCCAAATCCGCACGCATCTTGTTCTTTTCAATGTCTGCTGCCGAAATAACAATAACGATTTCAGCTTCATCCTTAAGCTGGGAAAGCATTCTGATTTTACTGTCGGGATTAAATCCGGGAAGAACTCTCGAAGCATGATAATCATCGAAAAGTTTTCCGCCGAATTCAAGGTAAAGTTTTCCGCCGAAGAAATCGATTCTCTCCTTAATCTTTTCGGATTGCATTTTAAGATATTTATCGTTGTCAAAGCCTATTTTTTTCATCACTTTTTCCTCTTTTCAAAATCTCTTTAATTATAATAAAAAATGCTTCTTTAATCAAGGACAAATACCTTGTGCGGCCCCGTCCCGAAATGAAAAAAGAACCGATATGCCTCGGTTCTTTTAATAATCGTGTTGGAAATTTATCAGTCGTTGATTCCTGTGTCTTTTAAAAGTTTGATAACGTCTCCGACTGTTTCGATATTTTCAAGATCGTCCTGGGGCATTTCGATTCCGAATTCTTCTTCGAAAGCCATGACAAGTTCAAACAAATCAAGGGAGTCTGCTCCGAGATCATCTTTGAATGATGTCTCCTCTGTAATCTCCACTCCCTGAAGATTAAGCTGTTCGATAATTATTTCTTTTATTTTCTCAAGCATCATAACACCTCATAATAAAATTATTTATTTTAACTTATTTTTCTTTGCCTTAACGACTATGAGTATATTATCAGTATATTACTTTGTCAACCGCAATTTTACTCTTTTGAAATTTTTCACAAATCAACATCTTCCTTAAAGAAGCGCTTTGTAAACATCGCTCTTTGAGATGCCTCTGTCCTTTGCAACCGCCTTCATCGCTTCTTTTTTATCAAGGCCTTTTTCAAGATATAAGTTAAGATGTTCTTCCATGTCCATCTCAAGCCAGCCGGATTTGACACTCTCTTTTTCCTTTTCCTTGTCAATTCCTTCGATAACAAGAACGAACTCGCCTTTGGGTTCATTGGTATCGTAATACTCCAAAGCCTGCGAAATCGTCATTCGCAAAACTTCTTCAAACTTCTTGGTAAGTTCCCTGCAAAGAGCGATCTGTCTGTCGCCGCCGAGTGTATCCGAAAGTTCCGAAAGGGTGTTTTTAAGATGGTGCGGCGCCTCATACAAAACCATGGTTCTGTATTCTTTTTTTAGACTCTCTAAAACTTCTTTTCTCTCTTTTTTATCGGAAGGAAGGAATCCTTCAAACGAAAATCTTCTGGTGGAGAGTCCCGACATTGTAAGAGCCGTTATGCATGCGCAGGGTCCGGGAAGCGAGGTGACTTTAATACCTTCTTCGTGACACATTTTGACAAGTACTTCTCCGGGATCGGAAATACCCGGTGTACCGGCATCACTTATAAGCGCCACATTCGCACCCTCTTTAAGTTTGTCAATCAAAACAAAAGCCTTCCCGGTCCTGTTGTACTCATGGTAACTTGTCATCGGGACGTGAATGTCAAACGCATTCATTAACTTCATTGAATTTCTGGTGTCCTCTGCCGCGATAAGATCCGCTTCCCTTAAAGTATCAAGCACTCTCTCGGAGATGTCTTTAAGGTTTCCGATCGGAGTCGGGCACAGATACAAAATACCTGCCATTATGCTTCCACCTCTGTAAGCCTTTTTTGTTTTAAACTTCACTCATCATCAGACTCGTAAATCTTTGCAACCTCTCGTGTATATTTTCCCGATTCGTCATAAATAATCAGCGGTTTCTCCACAATCATCCCCGCATTGGCACATTTCGCGCCTTCTATAAGAATCATATTGGGTTTGGAATCGATTCTCGGATAAACGATTCGAAGTCTCTTGGGTTCAAGTTTGACTTCCTTCATGGCAACTATTATCTCGTCGAGCCTCTCGGGTTTATGAACCATAAAAAGCTTTCCGCCGTTTTTTAAAAGTCTTGAAGATTCCGAAAGTACATCCTTAAGAGTACATTTAATTTCATGTCTTGCAATCGCTTTGCTCTCATCGGGATTTACAAGTGCTTTGCCGGGAATCATATATGGAGGATTGACGGTTACCGCATCGAAAGAGGCATTTTCAAAAACGCTCTTTAAATTATTTAAATCCTCACACTTAACATCTATCCTGTCTTCAAGATTGTTTAAGATAACGCTTCTTTTTGCCATGTCTGCAGTTTCTTCCTGAATTTCAACAGCCTCGAAATGTTCTGCCTGACTTTTGGCGCAAAGGAGTATCGGAATCACTCCCGTTCCTGTGCAAAGATCGATTACCCTGTCGCCCTTTTTCAAATTGACGAACTCCGTTAAAAGCACCGCGTCCATTCCAAAACAAAAACGGGTAGAGTTCTGGATTATACTGTACCCGTTTCTTTGAAGCGAATCTATTCTTTCGTTTTCTTTAAGCAAATTATTCTTCACCATTGTGTCTGGGTCTGCTTTCACGCCTGTTATTGTGATAATGTCCGCCGTTTTTCTGCTGAGGATTATTGCCGCCCTTCTTTTTGTCGGATTTATTCTTGTCGGGTTTGCCGTCCTTCCACTCTTTCCTTTCTTTTTTCTTACCCTGATTGTCGAAAGATTTTGAGCCCTCTTTCTTTCTGTCGTAATGCTTTCTCTCAGAACCCGAAGCATTGTCGCCGATCATTTCTTTTCTCTCTTCTTCGGCTTCTCTTTCGGTCTCGAGAATATCTTCTCTTTCCTGTTTTTCAAGAAGTTCCAAAGCTTTTCTGTCTTCTTCGCTAAGTACTTCGCGTTCCTTCTTGGAATTCTTTTTGAAGTAAAGTTCGGACGCGTTGTATTCTCTGATTTCTTTTTCGTCTTTAATCTCAATAACGACTCTGACTTTTTGTCTTAATACATTTATGCTGACAACTTCGCCGTTAAATCCGTCGTTTGTCTTAACCGTATCGCCGACGCCGGGCATGGTTTTGTTGAGTTCCTCGTATGTCTCTTCCTCATTTTTAAGGCAGCACATAAGTCTTCCGCAGACACCAGATACATTGGCGGGGTTAAGCGAAAGATTCTGTTCTTTGGCCATCTTAATGGAAACTGGAGCAAACTCATGCAGATAAGAATGACAGCAGAATTCCCTGCCGCACATTCCGACTCCGCCGAGGAGTTTAATCTCGTCTCTTACGCCGATCTGTCTTAATTCGATTCTGGTTTTAAATACAGCGGCAAGATCTTTAACGAGTTCTCTGAAATCGATTCTGTTGTCCGCCGTAAAATAAAACATAAGCTTTTTACGGTCAAATGTATATTCAGCTTCCACCAGTTTCATGGGAAGTCCGTGCTTGGCAATTTTCTCTTTGCATATTTTGTATGCGTCTTCTCTTACCGCAAGGTTGTCCGCTTCCTTTTCGTCATCCTCAGCGGTGGCGATTCTGATAATGGGCTTTAAGGGTCTGACGATATTTTCTTCAGCCACTTCTCTTCTCTCGCCTATAACGGTACCGTATTCCATTCCTCTTGCGGTTTCCACTATTACGTGGTCGCCTTTCTTTATGTCAAAATCAAGCGGGTCAAAATAATAAAGTTTGCCCGCCGTACGAAAACGCACGCTAACTACTTCTGCCATTTCTGCCTTTCCATTCTTAACCTTTTATAACCTCAAGAAGCAAAGTCATACAGGTTTCGAAATTTGCTTTTGCTTTAATTCTTGATTTGGCTTTTTCCAAAGCCTTTACTATATCATCAATCTTTTCGTAGCTCGTTTTTTTGGCCACTGATTTAATATACTGTATTTCCTGTTTGAATACAAGGTCATTGACATCGTTTGTTGCCTTAAAGAGCAAAACGTCCCTGTACCATACCGAAAAGATATCGAGATAATCTATCTCATCGTATTTGTATTCTTTTATCTTGTTGATTGCTTCCATGATATCGGGAGCATCCATTTCGTTGATGTGTTTCAAAAGAGAAACCGCTTCGGTTTTCATCTTGTCAAAATCTTCGTTCATGATAAGCATCTTCGCTTTTCCGAAGTTGCCCTGTGAAAAAGATACGGCGATATCAGCCTTATAATCGGGAATTTTGAATTCCTTCATAAGGTATTTTTTTAAGATTTTCTTTTCAACCGGTTTAAGAGAAAGCTTTACGCATCTTGACTGAATCGTCTGCAAAAGCTTGTCTTTTGATGTCGTAAGAAGAATCAGAATAACGTACTCGGGCGGCTCTTCAAGCGTCTTAAGAAGCGCGTTCTGTGCTTCCTCAGTCATTATCTCCGCTTCATTGATAAGGAATATTTTGTATTTGCCCTTGAAAGGCTTGGTATTGATATCCTGAATAATCTGTTCTCTGATATCTTTAACCGAGATAATGCTCGGCTTATCATGAGTGATGCTGTAAAAGTCGGGATGTGCGTTGTTTTCCATCTGGAAACATGACTGACACTTTCCGCAGGGCTTCTCGCTTTCACCCTCACAAAGAAGAGCCTCGGAAAAGACTCTTGCTATGAATTCCTTACCGCTTCGCATCTCGCCTTCGATGATGTAAGCATGTGCGGCTTCACCGCTTTCGATTACTTTTTTGAAATATTCGGTTAAATGTTCCTGCCCAACAATGTCTTCAAATTTTGCCATAACCTGCCCCTACATAAATATGTCCAAAAGCAACCCTCTGATTTCATCAATCTTTCCGAGAATCGACAATGCATCCTTTTCCTCTTTGACAAGCTCCTGTGCAAGTTCATCCAAAGCTTCATCAACTCTTCTTATGATGCCGTAAACCCTGTGTCTGCCTCTTCGATCCAGGAAATTCTCTCTTGAAAATTCATGAGATCTGTTAACAATCTCATTCATAAAATCTTTAACCAGAGAACGATAATGCTTCATGTCTCTGATATCCATTTTCTTTTTTATCTTGTCGCCCTGCATGGTGATTTCTTCCATCATGCCGAGAAGACGCTGCTGAAGTTCGGCTTCTTCCACATTTGAAGAAAGCACGAATTTAAAAGGTACATCCGCCGCTTTAGTCTGTGCAACCTGTTCCGGTGCCGCAACCTGTGAAATTTGATTGACTTTTATTTCCATCAGGTTCTCCTTTTTTCTTACGAATTCCCTCTGTCCTTAACGTACTTTTTAACCTTGCCGATACATTCCTCGAGGTCGTCGTTTACAAATACATCCTCGATTCCCGCACTCTTGATTTTTTCTTCCGAAAAATCCGCCGAGTCGGCAAGGAATCTTCTGCACATTTCATCGTATTTCGGATTCGGCTGAAGTCTTTCTCTTTTTAGAGCTCTCTCAAGTCTTTCTCCGTCATCCACTTCTATCATAACCGGAATGACATTTTCTTTTCCGAAATAATTTCTTATCTGAACATACGACTCAAGCGTTCCGATTACCACATAACTTTTGTTGTCAAGATCCATGTCTCCGTCATCGACGGTCATGTATTTCCAGATTCCGAATACGGTATTGTATGCTCTGGATTCCACTATCCTGCCTTCTTCATGAAGTCTTAACGCTTCGGCTTCGTCTATAAAGAAATATTCTCTCCCGTTAACTTCGCCTTCCCTGATCGGTCTTGTCGTATATGTTACAAGCTGATTTAATCCAAGTTCGTTATCTGCAAGAAGTCTTTTGTATACCGTATCTTTTCCTGATGAACTCTTCCCGCAGATGCAAAATATTTTACCCATTATATATATTAAACTGTGTCAGTTTTTCCCCTCTTATAATCTCTTTAAGCATCGTAGAACAATACTCCGAGTGTTGCAGGCCCGCAGTGACTTGTGATAACTCCGCCTGCCTGTGTCTCGATTATCTCATCGAAATAATTGAGTTCCTTAAGATAATCAACAACCGGTACAACCAGATCATGGTCCATGACCGAATATGTTACGAAGACTCTTCTCTTGTCGGCCTTAAGCAAATCTTCTCTCATGTCATCGACATAGTTCTTTAAAACCTTGGCCGTCTTGCCTCTGTATTTTGTGCCGACTCCCATCTTGCCCATTTTAACTTCGATTCTCGGTTTTAACTGAAGTGTATTGGCAAGCAATGCGGTTACTGCGTTGCATCTTCCGCCTCTGGCAAGAAATGTAAGCGTGTCTACAACAAAACTTGCTCTTACTTTATCTCTTGCAGCATCAATTGCTTCGTAAATTTCTTCCGTGCTCTTTCCCGCATCACGCATCTCTGCCGCTCTTAAAACCTGAAGTCCGATGCCTGTTGAAAGGTTCATCGAATTTATAACGAATACTCTCTCGTATTCCAAATCCTGGGCAGCCAGTCTTATTACATTGCATGTGGTACTCATGTCTTCGGATATACCGATATAGATTACATCATCGCCCGCTTCCTTGTGAGGTCTCAGATGCTCCATGGCTTCTTCAATACCTGCGGCTGCGGTCTTGGGTGTGGTCTTGTTCTTATCCGACCATGCAATTATTTCTTCGGGAGTAACATCGATTCCGTCAAAATAACTCTTGTCATCCATGACAATACAAAGAGGAATTACTTCGATTTGATATTTATCAAGCAATTCTTTTGTAAGATCGGCGGTACTGTCTGTTATAATAACTGTCTTACCCATGGTTTTTCTCCTTTTCCGATAGATAATTTATTATAACATTTTTTATCGTTTTGTCCAATATACAGATACCTTCGCAAAACTGCCGGGATTATTGTTTTTTGCCCTTTTCTCTTGAATTAAGAAGAGTAATCATGCCGTTGTAGACGAAATCCTCTATTTCTTTCTTTCTCTCTTCTTCTCTGACATCCTGCATAAGAAACAAAAACAGCAAAACCTGCGAGCAGAGAACATCTTTTCTGTATATGTCATCCGTTTCCGTAAATAATCCTTCCTCGTATCCGGAGGACAGGTATTGCTTTAATAATTCTTCGATGAATTTTACCGCCGTGCAGGGATCGTATTTGTCGCCGATTCGGTTTAGGGAACCGGTGTCCACGGAAGAACGCACACTCCTTGCAAACTGCAACATCGACTGGAGCGTCCTCTCTTCCAGTCTGCTTTCCCAGATATAATCCATAATGGAATAAAACTTTTCTTTAAACGAGCCTTCGCCCATTATTTTCAATATGGCAACTTTGGTTGAGTCTATTACAAAATAATGGATGGCCTTGTAAATAAGTTCTTCCTTGCTTTGAAAATATTCGTAAGTGGTACCCTTGCCGATACCCGCTCTTTGGGATATTTCGCTGACTTTCATGTCGTTAATATCCCTGCCCTCTTTTATCAGTTCTCCTACCGCAAGATAAATCTTGATTTCCTTCTCCGGAAGGTTTTGCATTTCTTTTATGTATTCATTCAATTCTTCGTACATTCTTTTTCCTCACTGACCCCTGAATCTGCCGTTAACTGTTTCCCAAATTTATTGAATATTAAGCCCTATATTTTCATCATCCGGATTAATCGCCAGTTTAAGCTTCTCCTCATGACTCGGCTTTTCTTCCTCCACTCTTTCTCCGTACTCGTTAACCTTCATCGACTTATTCGAATTGAAGATGTCGTAAAGACACGGAACAACAAGAAGTGTAAGCAGTGTACCGTAAAGCAGACCGCCGATCATAACTATGGCCATGGGCTGCATCATCGCGGAACCGCCGCCGATTCCGAGAGCCATTGTCGACATGGAAATTACCGTGGTAAGCGTGGTCATAAGAATAGGTCTTAATCTCGCTTTTCCCGATTCGACTATGGCATCTTTCTTATCCATGCCTTCCCCTCGAAGCTGATTGATATAGTCTACCATAACGATACCGTTGTTAACTATGATTCCGGCCAGCATTACAAAGCCAAGCGCACCGATAACCGAAACGTTATTCTTTGTAACAAAGAGAGCAAAGAATCCTCCGGTGAAAGCAAGCGGAATCGTAAACATTATGATAAACGGTGAAAGAAGCGACTGGAACTGAGCTACCATTATCAGATAAATGAAAACGACTGCAAGCGCAAGCATCAGCAAAATCTGTGTCATTGCATCGAGAATCATTTCATCTTCACCGCTCATGGAAATCGAATAACCGTCAATCATGTCTATGTCTTTAAAACGGTTCTTTAAATCATTTCCGACAAACGTGATATTGTGATCCGCATCAACGCCTGCCGTAACGGATATATATTTTGTCTGAGAATCTCTTGTAATTACATTTAAAGTATCAGTCTCTTCGAATGTCGCAATTTTTGAAAGAGGAACACTCTGATGTTTGCCTTCCCTGTCAGTATAGGTAAACTTAAGATCCCTGATGTCTTTCAGTGTCGTATCCTTTTGTTCATCGGCGATAACATAGATATCATAATCCTTTGTATCCGCACTTAAGTTTGCCGTTGCGTTGCTTGGCATCATTGCCTTCATAACCTCGGCAAATACCTGTGCGACCGTCATCTGATATTCCATTGCCTTAACTTTGTCTACATGTATTTTAAGGCAGGGAGTTGTATCATCAAGACCGTCATCTATATCCACAACACCGGGTGTTTCTTCCATTACGGCTACAACTTCTTTGGTATACTCTCTGATTTTTTCAAGATCACGTCCCTTTACCATAACGGTAAGTCCGCTTCCGAGCATTGACGTTGTATCGCTTGATGTGGTGGTAACACTTACATCACAGTCAATATCTGCTGTTTTATCAAGGATTTCCGCTTCAATGTCTTTCATTTTACGTTTGTTGTTTTCATCAAGAAGAATATAATATGTAGCACTCTTTCCGCCTGACGAACCAAACATGCTTAAAACACTGCCGCCACCCATCATTACACCTATTGTGTCGATGCCTTCGATATCCACTATCCTTTCGGTCACAAGATCGCATCTCTCCATCATGTCTTCTTCGGTCATGTCCACTCCTTCGGGTGCGGAAACGGTCATGGAAAGCTGGTCTACTTCGATGTCCATGTCAAGGAACGAGAAGCCTCTTGAAAAACCTGCAAATATGCTGACCGCAAGTAAAACTACCGCAAGAATCAAAACAAGAGGTTTAACCTTCAAAACATTTCTTAAAACAACACCGTAACCATCTCTGATTTTATCGAATAATTTTGTTTCTTTTTCTTCGCCATCCTTAATCATCATTGATGCAGCAGCCGGAACGAAAGTCAAAGCCACAATAAGGCTGGCACCGAGAGTATATGCAACGGTTAAAGCCATATCCACGAAAATCTGCTTGGTAATTCCTTTTGAAAAAACAATGGGTGCGAATACGCAGACAGTGGTAAGTGTTGAGGAAGTGATGGCTCCGCCTACTCCTCTTGCGCCTTCCGCAGCCGCTTTTTTTATCGTGACTCCTTCTTTTCGCAGTCGGTAAATGTTCTCGATAACAACAATCGAGTTATCGACAAGCATACCGATACCCAGCGCCAATCCCGAAAGTGAAATGATGTTTAACGTAATGTGTGAGAAATACATCAAAACGATGGCAAAAATAACACTTAAAGGAATGGAGCATCCTATAATAAACGTCGACTTAAAATCTTTTAAGAATATAATCAGGATGATAATCGCAAGAGCAGCACCTATTAACATATTCTGCAATACACTGCTTACAACAATGTCAATATACACGCCCTGATTCATCAAAACGGCCATGTTAAGGCCTTCTTTTTCTTCTTCGATCTGTTTGAATTTATCCAGAAGTCTGTCGGTTACATCACCGGTGGAATAACCTGTCTGCTTTTCGATTGAAAGCATTACCGCAGGGTTTCCGTTAATCTTTGAATACGATTCATTTGCATTATTGACAACTTCCACCGTTGCAACATCTTTAACACGGATGGGTTCGATGCTGTCAAGTCCGAGGTCCAAAAGAACCATATTGCTTAAATCATCAACAGTGTTTACGCTGTCTCCGACAGATATCATATACTGCTTTGCATCCTGTTCAATATAGCCTGCAGGCATTGAAAAATCCTGTGCAAGGATGAGATTGCCGAGCATTTCCGCTGTTACAATCTGTGAAATATCCGCCTGCTTAAGAGCATCTTCCTTTGCGGAATCAAGTTCAGCCTGACCCTGTTCAAGCGCTGCTTTTCCGTTTGCAATTTCGGATGAAGCTTTGCTTATTTCCAAAATGCCGTTAATGAGGCCTTCATTTAATTTCTTATAAGCATCATCAAGTGTAATCTTTCCTTCTGCCAGCGGTTCTTTGGCCGCTTCCATCGTAACTATCGACTGATTGACCTGTGCAAGAGCATTCGAAAGCTGAGCGGAAAGAGACTGCATGTCTCCCGTATCGGATGTAATGCCGAGCGCTTCAAGATTAACGCCGGAATTCTTAAGATAATCAAGCATTGCCTGAGTATCTTCCTTTGAAGGTTCAATTGCGGGAGCATTGGTTGAAAGCTGAGCCACAAGTGCAGCAAGCTGTTCTCTCGTCATACCGGTGGAGTTTAATATCTCTTCGTCAGTGCCATTGGCCAAAAGATTCTGATACATGATTAACATGTTGTTCTGCTCTCTGTAAGAATTGGCCAGCTTGTTGTATTCATTTATAGCATTAACGGCACGCTCAAGAATGGGCTTAATCATCTTCATTGTGGCAAGATTTGTTTCAATCGTTGCTTCTCCGACATAAGCCTGAATCTTTCCGTTAACGATCTCGTTTGCACCTTTGGATAGTTCCTTGGCAAGCTTGTCCTGACCGTCTTTTAATGCTTTTTCACCGTCTTCGATCTGCTCTTTTGCATCATCGATTTCGCTTTGAGCATCGGCAAATCCGCCTTCGATTTCTTTTATGACATCATTATTTATCTTTTTAATCTTATCTTCATCAAGCGTAATCTCGACTTTCTCTTCAATGCTTCCTATGGTTGATACACTTGCAACACCTTCTACACTTTCAAGATAAGGAACGATTGTCGAATCAACATAGTCGGATATTTCCACCTGTGTCATGCCTTCAACATCCGCACTCGCAACCATAATGGGCAGCATGGAAGGATCCAGTTTCATTATCAAGGGACTTGCAACTCCGCTCGGGAAAGAACCCGAAACCTGATCGAGTTTCTGCTGCATTTCGATAACAATGGAATCCATGTTTGAACTTTGCTCATACTCGAGTATTACCAATGAATAGTTGTTATACGACATGGATTGAATCGTACTGATATTGGACGTGGTAGCCATTTGCGCTTCGACCGGCGCCGTGACATTTCTTTCCACTTCCTCGGGACTCGCACCCGGATAAGCTGTAATTACCACAACATATGGCAGATTCATGTCCGGAAGAAGATCCGCAGTCATTCTCGTAATGCTCACCGCTCCGAGAACTATGACCAGTATTACTCCTACAAGAACTGTATATGGTTTTCTGACACTGTACTTTGACATAAAAAACTCCTGTTTCTATATATAATCTTTTCTTTTTGGCATATTTTTGTCCGTTAAATTTTTAACGACCGACCGTTCGGTCGGCACGTACTATAATAACACTTTAAAAAACAATGTCCATTCTTTTTTTTATTTTTCACAATTTTTTCGCATATTTTTTGTCTAATTTGTTATGTGTCTCATCAAAAATCGGGTGTAAACAGTTGTAAATACTCTAAACATTGAAAAAAGCGCCGGAAAAACCGACGCTTCTTCAACATATATATAAAATTATTATTCTTATTTAATTAATCATCGTTGACAATAACTTTAATTATTCCGATTATTGCCGCATACACTACACCTGCAACGGGGAAAATAATTCCTGCCATCTCCCATTTGTTTAAAGCAAGGCCCATCACCAGGAAAAAGGCTACAACCAAACACCAATAAGTTCCGCTGAGCTTTGATGTAATTCTTCTCTTTTTTCTCTGTTCGGGGGTCAAAATATCTTCTTTGAGCAATTTTGTATATATGCCGTTGATTCTTGATGTATAAATGAAGATACCGACACCGCAAGCCACCATTATAAGAAGAAGGGCCAGCATGCAGATTATCAAAAAATCCGCAGCTTCAAGAATACCTGTAACAATAATGCCTATCGGGGATAAGATAAAACAAACAACCGCAGTTATTATAAGAGGAATTCTTATTTTATCAAATGAAGCTTTTCCTTCTTTTGCAATGCCGTCCACACCGTAAAGAGTGTCATAATCTTCATTATCATAAAAATCAAATTCTTTTTCCTTTGATTCAATTGCAATCCAAAGAGCAACTCCTATTGCAATACACATAAACAAAACCACAAGACCGACAACAGCGGCAACAATATCAGAGAATATATTAAATGAATTGGAAATACCCGCAAGAATAATCAATGTTACCGGGCATAATACAAAAAGCATTGTGGCAATTACCGCACTGGGTGTATTTTTCTTTACCGTTTTAATAAATCTTTGTGCATCTTCCAGGGATACTTTTCTTACTGTTTCTTCAGAAGTGTCATTATAAGAAGCATTATCGTTTTCTTCTATTTCATCCTTTAATAAATAATCAGTAGATACTCCGAATATCTCTGCCATCTTAATTATTTTATTAAGATCCGGAACCGCCTGAGCACCTTCCCACTTCGACACGGATTGTCTGGAGACCGAAAGCATCTCTGCTAATTCTTCCTGAGACCATCCGTTCTTTTTTCTTTCATTAATAATCTTATCTGCTAATATCATATTATTTCCTTTCCGGGATAACCCTTTGAATTTTCAAAAGGCAATTACAGTTTATCTTTTTGCCCTTCGCTTTACAAGGAAATGATATAAATTTTGACGGTTGCAAACCATAAAGTCGGCTTTTCAATTTGTCAACCGGCGGTTGCAAATGCATAAAATAAGGGATTTTTTAATGAAAATAAAGAAAATTCGAAAAATAATTTGAAATAAAAGAGACGGATTTCAAAAAAAGGTTTTAATACAAAAAACCGGTCAAATGGCCGGATAAAAAGACAAATAAAAAATGCCCAGGACCGGAATCGAACCAGTGACACGCGGATTTTCAGTCCGCTGCTCTACCAACTGAGCTACCTGGGCGTAATAGCGGGGGCAGGATTTGAACCTGCGACCTCCGGGTTATGAGCCCGACGAGCTACTAGCTGCTCTACCCCGCGATATTTACTTGAGCTTGGTTATGATAGCACAGGAAGAACAATAAGTCAAGACTTTTTTGAATTCTTTTTTTCTGTGCCCGGGGAAGTGCTCAAATTGCCGGAAAACATTACTGGAACACAACCAATCTGGGGGTAGATGCTGCCGGTTACCGCCC
>DFEM01000053.1 GCA_002369155.1 Lachnospiraceae bacterium UBA3802
GGCTGAAGTCAAAGCTGAAGCAAAGAGCGAAGTGAAAGCCGAGCCCAAAGCGGAAGCAAAACCCGAGGTGAAGGCTGAAGTTAAAGCAGAAGCCAAGGCCGAAGTAAAGGCAGAGCAGCGAAACGACAATAAGGGAGATGTAAAGAAGCCCAAATTCAACTTCAAGATTAATCCCCAGTTTGTGAGCGCTCCTCAGTCAAACCAGAAGAGACCCAATCAGAATCAGGGTCAGTCGAGAGCTCCTCAGAGACCTCTCAATCAGGGACCTCAGAAGCTTATTAAGCCTACCACACCTCCTTCAGGTGCCCCCAGCGTAAACTTTGTTCCCGGCAACCATTCCGTCAAACCCTCCAAACCGAGCGAGAATGTCAAGGAAACAAAGCCTTTGGAGACAGTAAAGGAGACACCGGTAAATACAGTTAACGAAACCGCGGAAAAGCCTGCAGCGGACAACAATGTAAAGGCACAGGGCGAAGTAAGAAAGAATCGTGATTTCAATCCTCAGAATCAGGACAGAAATCAAAGAGATCGAGGAGAATTCAAGAAAGACGATCAGAGAAGAAATCCTCAGAACGGCTTTGTGAAGAATGACAGAAACGGCGGCGGTTCAAACCAGAGATTTGCAAAGAACGGCCCCATGAAATTCGAACAGAATGCCGCACCTGCACCTGCTGCAGACAATAAGAGAAAAGACGACAAGAGAAGAAGTTCTCAGGAAAAAGATAAAAAGAAAAACAATTACGACGACAGATATGAGGACGGAATGGGCCAGAAGGGCAAGGCATTAAAGCCCGGTGCATTCATTAAGCCCGAGAAGAAAGTCGAGAAGGTGGAAGACGATATCAAAGTACTTGTTCTTCCCGAGGTTCTTACAATCAGAGACCTTGCAGACAAGATGAAACTCCAGCCTTCAACCATTGTCAAAAAACTTTTCCTTGCCGGAGAGATCGTAACGGTTAATACCGAGATTTCTTTTGAAAAGGCAGAAGAAATCGCAATGGAATATGATATTTTATGCGAGAAGGAAGAGAAGGTCGACGTTATCGAAGAGCTTCTTAAAGAAGAAGACGAGAACGAAGAGAAACTTGTGGAGAGACCTCCCGTTATCTGTGTAATGGGTCACGTCGATCACGGTAAAACTTCCCTTCTTGATGCCATCAGAAATACTCACGTTATCGACAGGGAAGCAGGCGGTATCACACAGCATATCGGTGCTTATCAGGTTAAGATTAACGACAAAAATATTACATTCCTCGATACACCCGGTCATGAAGCATTTACCGCAATGCGTATGAGAGGTGCAACAAGTACGGATATAGCCGTTTTGGTTGTTGCAGCCGATGACGGTGTAATGCCTCAGACAGTGGAAGCCATCAGCCATGCAAAGGCAGCAGGCGTTCCCATTATCGTGGCTGTAAACAAGGTTGATAAGATCGGTTATGATTTTGATGACAAGACAAAGGATATGACTTCTTATCCTCAGATTTCACAGCTTATGACAGAGCTTGCAACCGATCATCAGCTTAATCCCGAAGCATGGGGCGGCGATACGATTTACGTTCCCGTTTCCGCAAAGAAGGGACTCGGTATCGATAACCTTTTGGAAAACATTTTGATTTCCGCTGAAATTCTCGAACTCAAGTCGAATCCCGACAGAAAAGCAAGAGGACTTGTTATCGAAGCCAAACTTGAAAAAGGAAGAGGACCCGTTGCAACAGTACTTGTACAGAAAGGTACTCTTAAAGTCGGCGATTTCATTTCTGCAGGCGAGGCTCACGGTAAGGTAAGAGCAATGATTAACGACAAGAAAGAGAACGTTAAGACAGCTACGCCTTCAACACCCGTTGAGATTCTCGGACTTAACCAGGCTCCTTCGGCAGGCGATGTATTTATCGCTCACGAGAACGATAAGGAAGCCAAGCATTTTGCAGATACATTTATTGCTGAGCACAAGATTAAGAAGATTGAAGATACCAAGAGCAAGATGAGCCTTGACGATGTCTTCACCAAGATTAAAGAAGATAATTTAAAGAGCCTTAACATTATCGTTAAAGCCGACGTTCAGGGTTCGGTTGAAGCCGTTAAGCAGTCTCTTGAAAAGATATCCAATGAAGAAGTTGTCGTTAAAGTTATTCACGGCGGTGTAGGTGCAATCAACGAATCCGATGTTACACTTGCTTCCGCATCCGATGCAATCATCATCGGCTTTAACGTTCGTATCGACAACCAGGCAAAGGATACCGCAGACAGAGAAGGCGTTGACGTTCGTCTCTACAATGTCATCTACAATGCAATCGAAGATGTAGAGGCAGCCATGAAGGGACTTCTTGAGCCCATCTTCGAAGAGAAGGTTATCGGCCACTGCGAAGTACGTCAGATATTCAAGGCCAATGCAATCGGTAATATCGCAGGTTCTTACGTGCTTGACGGTATTGTCAAGAGAGGCTGCAATGTCAGAATCACAAGAGAAGGCGAGCAGATCTTCGAAGGCAAACTTGCATCCCTTAAGAGATTCAAGGATGACGTCAAGGAAGTTAAGACAGGATTCGAATGCGGTCTTGTATTCGAAGGATTTAACGGTATTCAGGAACTTGATATCGTAGAAGCATACGAAATGGTAGAGGTACCCAGATAATGAGAAAAGGAAGTATCAAAAACGTACGCATCAATTCAGAAGTGCATAAAGAACTTTCTCAGATTATCGCTTACGAAGTTAAGGATCCCAGAATCAATCCTTTTACTTCGGTAATGGATGTTTATGTAGCTCCCGATTTAAAAACATGCAAAGTGTATGTTTCCGTTATGGGAAGCGATGAAGAAAAAGAAAACACCATGACCGGCCTTAACAGCGCAAAGGGTATGATAAGATCTCTTCTTGCCAAGAGAATGAACATGCGTAACACTCCGGAGATTACTTTTATTCTTGACGAATCGATTGAAAAGGGCATCGAAATGATGAAATTCATCGATGAGGTTAATGCGCCTCTTCACGAAAAAGAAAAAGAAGAATCAGAAGAAGAAACAGAATAGAATAGAGAAAAGTGCAAAGGGTTATGGATATTATAAAAGAACTTTCCAATAGCAAAAAAATCGCGATATCGGGGCATATAAGTCCGGACGGTGATTCTATTGGGTCTTGCATTGCCATGACTCTTTATTTGCGTAAGATTTTAAAGGATGCGGATATCAGACTTTTCCTTGAGGAGATACCCGAATGCTTTAAGGGAATCGAAGGTTATGAAATAATCGATTCAACTTACGAAGGCATGGAACCCGATGCGTATATACTTCTCGATGCGGGTCCCGAAAGAATGGGATCGGGCGAGAAATTATACAAAAGGGCCAAATTAAGAATTAACATCGATCATCATTTAAGCAATGAAAACGGAAGCGGAGACATTAATTACATTGATATCAATGCATCAAGTGCTGCTGAAATGGTCTACAGGCTCATGGATCCTTCCTACCTTGACAAGACCATTGCGTCATGGCTCTACCTTGCCATAGCGCACGATACCGGAGTTTTCAAATATCCCGCTACCACTCCCGACACCATGAGAATTATTGCAAGACTCATGGAAGAGGGTATCAATTGTCAGTATCTTATAGACAAGACGTATTATGAGAAAACCTATGCGCAGAATGTTGCCTGTGCGAGAATCGTTCTTTCCTCGAAAACATACTTTGACGGAAAGGTAATCATCGGAAGCATTTCAAGAAAAGAAATGACCGAAAACAATATCGTCAAAAGCGATTTTGAGGGAGTTATCAATCAGCTTAGAATCACTTCGGGCGTTGAAGTTGCGATATTCATGTATCCGATGAATGATTCCACAATTAAAGTCAGCCTTCGTTCCAAAGAAAAAGTTAATGTTGCAAAAATCAGCGAAACTTTCGGCGGCGGCGGACACAAGAGAGCGGCAGGTTTCTATCATAAAGACAGCGAAGAAGAAATAAGAAAGAAATTGCTTGAATTACTTGCTCTGGAAGAAATGTAATGGAAATTTTAAAAGAAATTCCGAAACTTAAGAATAAGAACTGTGTCAGTATCGGTAAATTCGACGGTGTGCATTTGGGTCATGTAAGTTTACTCGAAGAGCTTGTTTTAAACAGTGAGTTAAACGACATGGAATCCTGTGTGTTTACCTTCGATCCTTATCCGGAAGATTTCTTTTCAAAGAAAGAACTTCTGCATCTTAATACAAAAGGCGAGATTATTTCCGAGATGGAAGAAATCGGAGTGGACAGACTGATTCGTGCAAAATTCGACGAGAAACTCATGAATATGAGTGCACGTGATTTTGTAAAGAATATTCTGATCGGAAAACTCAATGCTGCGGTTATTGTATGCGGAAGCGATGTGTCTTTCGGAAAAGGCGGAGAGGGAGATGCCGCGCTGCTTTTGAAATTATCCGAAGAATTCGGATTTGAGACACAGATAATAGATAAGATAGAATACAAAGGCGAGAGCATTTCCTCATCAAGGATAATCAAGGCGCTTGAAGACGGAAAAGTTGAAGATGCTTCAGAGATGCTCGGATATGATTATTATCATTACGGCAAGGTAATTAAGGGAAAAGGACTTGCAAGGCAGTTTGATATGCCGACGGTTAACATAAATCCTGTTCCCGGCAGAGTTATTCCAAGACACGGAGTATACTGCACCATTGTAGAAACTTCCGATCATAAAGAATATAAGGCAGTTACGAATGTGGGAATAAGACCGACTGTCAATGACGGAGACAATATCAATATCGAGAGTCATTTGCTCGACTGCCCGAGTGACAGGGATTTTTACGAAGAGAGAATAAATGTTTACTTTCTTCGGTTTTTGCGTGATGAAAAGAGATTTGATTCAAACGAGTCTTTATTTACACAGATAAGAAGTGATATAATTGAGACCGAAAGGTTTTTTGAGCATAAATAGGAGGACCCCATGAACTTTGGGAATGTGCTTACTTTAGCGGGAGGACTCGGGCTTTTTCTTTTTGGAATGAAGCAGATGAGCGAATCCATAGAAAAAGCTGCAGGTGCAAAATTAAGAAAGATTCTTGAAATTTTTACCACCAACAGGTTTGCCGGACTCGGAGTCGGCATGCTGTTTACCGCAATTGTACAGTCATCAAGTGCCTGTACCGTTATGGTAGTTTCTTTCGTTAACTCAGGCTTGATTAATCTTTACCAGGCGGCCGGTATCATTATGGGTGCCAATATCGGTACCACAATTACCTCACAGCTGGTATCGTTTAAACTAAGCGATTACGCTCCTATATTTTTGCTTATCGGCGCGGTAATTGTAATGTTTGTCAAAAAACCTGTCGTCAACCGTATTGGTCAGATAATTGTATCTTTCGGTACGCTTTTCCTCGGTATTTCTCTTATGAGCCAGGCCATGGGAGGACTAAAGGAATCAGAGGCCGTGCTTCATCTTTTCTCATCGCTTTCAAATCCTTTCATTGCGGTACTTTTGGGATTTTTGATTACAGGCGTTGTCCAGAGTTCATCGGTTACCGTAAGTATTGTATTGCTTTTGGCGCAACAGGGACTTTTGGATAATTTCAACATAGTCATATTCATAATTTTAGGCTGTAACATGGGTGCCTGCGTATCGGCTCTTCTTGCATCTCTTTCGGGTATGAAAGATGCAAAACGTGCCGCCATGATTCATTTCCTTTTCAACCTGTTCGGTACGATAATAGTATTTATCATCATGCTGTTTGCGGGTGACTTGATTGTCGGCGGAATCATGAGACTTTCCGGAAACAATTACGGACGTTTCGTTGCGAACAGCCATACAATCATAAAAGTATTCCAGGTATTGGTATTGTTCCCGTTCTCAAGTCTTCTGGTTAAGGCAACATATCTTGTCATTCCCGGTAAAGACGATAAGGTCGGATATAATGATGAATTTAAAACTCAGTTCATCGGCAACAAAGTCGTATTCAATCCTGCGACAGCCGTTGTCGAAGTTACAAACGAAATAGAACGTATGGCAAACCTTGCGCTCGATAATTTAAACAGAGCAATGAACTCTCTTGTGACTCTCGATTCGGAAGAGATAGAAAAAGTTGCAGAGGTTGAAAAGAACATCAACTTCCTAAACAAGACCATTACGGACTATCTGGTCAAACTTACGCAAAGCAATATCCCCATCGAAGACTTGCAGAACATCGGTGCATATTTCCATGTCGTAAACGATATAGAGCGTATCGGCGACCATGCAACAAACATCGCCGAAACAGCAGAGATTCGAAAAGAGAAAAATATCGAATTCAGCAAGGAAGCATTTAATGAAATGGCTCAGATGATGGAGGCCATTAACTTAAATCTCCAGTATGCCATCGAGATGTTTGCTTCAAGAAAGATGGAGCATATCGATCAGGTAAGAGATACTGAGGACAAGATCGACAATATGGAAAAAGAATTCCAGCAGACACATGTTCAAAGACTTACCAAGAACGAATGTACAGCTGAAGCGGGAATGCTTTATTCCGATATTCTTTCGGGACTTGAAAGAGTCGGAGACCATGCCACAAATATCGCATTTTCCGTACTCGGAAATCAAAAATAAAAGAAATATTAATACATATACAAGGAGCAATTAATTAATGAGCAGGGAACTCGCTAAGACTTATGACCCCAAGGGCATAGAAGACAGACTTTATCAGAAATGGCTTGAAAAGAAATATTTTCATGCCGAGGTGGATGAAACCAAAAAACCTTTTACTATTGTAATTCCGCCACCCAATATTACAGGTCAGCTTCATATGGGTCATGCGCTTGACAATACAATGCAGGATATCCTTATCAGATTCAAGAGAATGCAGGGATACAATGCACTTTGGCAGCCCGGAACAGACCATGCTTCCATAGCAACGGAAGTAAGAATTATCAATACACTCAAGGAACAGGGCATCGACAAGCATGATCTCGGAAGAGAAAAATTTCTTGAGAGAGCATGGGAGTGGAAAAAAGAATACGGCGGAAGAATTATTTCTCAGCTTAAAAAACTCGGTTCTTCATGCGACTGGGACAGAGAAAGATTCACAATGGATGAAGGCTGCAACAAAGCCGTAACCGAAGTATTCTGCAAGATGCATGAAAAAGGATGGATTTATAAAGGCGCCAGAATTATCAACTGGTGTCCTGTATGTAATACATCAATTTCCGACGCAGAGGTTGAATACGAGGAGCAGGCAGGTCATTTCTGGCATATCAAATATCCTTTGGTAGACGAGAACGGCAAGCCCTCGACAACCGAATTTTTGGAATTCGCGACAACACGTCCCGAGACAATGCTCGGTGATACTGCTGTTGCAATTAACCCCGATGATGAGAGATATCATCATTTAAGAGGAAAGAGCGTATGGCTTCCTCTTGTCAACAAGCCCATTCCCATTGTTGAAGACAGCTATGTTGATATGGAATTCGGTACAGGTGTAGTTAAGATTACACCCGCTCACGACCCTAACGACTTCATGGTAGGCCAGAGACACAACCTCGAAGTTATCAATATCATGAACGATGATGCAACCATCAACGAAAACGGCGGCAAGTACGCAGGCATGGACAGATATGTTGCAAGAGAAGCAATCGTTAAGGATCTTGATGAACTTGGCCTTTTGGTTAAAATCGAAGATTATTCACATAACGTAGGTACACACGACAGATGTCATACAACGGTAGAACCTCTTGTAAAGCAACAGTGGTTCGTTAAGATGGATGAGCTTATCAAGCCTGCAGTCAAGGCTGTAAAGACCGGTGAGATCAAGCTTGTTCCCGAACGTATGGAAAAGACATATTTTAACTGGACTGACAACATCAAAGACTGGTGTATTTCAAGACAGCTTTGGTGGGGTCACAGAATCCCCGCATATTATTGTGATGAATGCGGCGAGATAGTTGTAGCCAAGGAAGCTCCCGAAAAATGTCCCAAGTGCGGATGCACTCATCTGACACAGGATCCGGATACACTTGATACA
>DFEM01000148.1 GCA_002369155.1 Lachnospiraceae bacterium UBA3802
TTCTACGGACAGGGCGCAGGCAAGCTTGCTACGGCGAGTGCAATTGTGTCGGATATTATTGAATGTGCCAAGAATGTCGGTTCAACGATTGACTGTCAGTGGAAGGATGAAGAGGCAAAGATGGCCGATGATTCCAAGAAAGTGTTCAGCTATTTTGTTCGTGTAAAGAAAGATGCTTATGATGAGATTTCAAAAGCATTGGGAGTAAATGAAAAGATTACGATTGAATCCGCAGGGGATGAAATAGGATTCGTCAGTGAGAAGATTTCGGAAGACAGATTTTTGAAGACGAAAGAAGACAATTCGAATTCGATAATTAACTATATCCGTATTTTGGATGTAGAGGGTTAACGGATTTAAGGATGGGTAAAACTGATGAAGTATGTAGTTGTGCTTTGCGAAGGCATGTCGGATGAACCGCTTGACGAACTTGAGGGAAGAACACCCCTTGCCATAGCAAAATCATCACATATGGATACTCTTGCGAGGGTATCGGAAGTCGGAATGGTACATAACATTCCAAAAGGTACGGTTCCTGATTCATATACAGCCAATCTTGCCATTCTCGGCTATGACTGTACAATTGACAGGGAATCGGAAAACGAAGAGCCTGAAAATCATTTTGAAGACTTTTATACCAAGACAGGAAAAAGAGCTGCAATTATTTCGGCAGATGACAATTTGCGCAAAATCGCCGAATTAACCAATATTTCTTTTATAGAAGTTGAGGGCGCGACAGGTACGTTGAATACGAATTTTGCCGGCAAAAAAGATGCGGCCATTTCCGCTTTGTTTGAAAAAGACTTTGATTTGGTAATCATTCATATTAAGGGACTCGAAGAAGTTTCCATGGCGAAGAGCATCGAGAAGAAAGTTCACGGCATCGAGAGCATTGATGC
This sequence comes from Lachnospiraceae bacterium UBA3802, assembly GCA_002369155.1. Taxonomy (GTDB): domain Bacteria; phylum Bacillota; class Clostridia; order Lachnospirales; family Lachnospiraceae; genus UBA3766. The sequence goes on from DFEM01000148.1 coordinate 900, forward strand.
GTATCTTGTCGGTCCTCTTATCGAAGAGATTCAGGGAAGAGATATCGAGTTCAGAATTCTTATTATGCCAGATTTTCCCGTTTATGTCAGAATGGGAAGTTCCACATCGGACGCTGTTCCTTATATGCTTTACGATTCCGGAATCGAGGTTGAAGGCTGCCAGGCATTCTCCGAAAAAAATGCCAAAGAAACCGATAACTTCTATGATGACGGGTATGAACTTTTGAGACATCTTTTGGAAGATGAATAAAATATATTATTTTTTTGTTGAAAAATAAGGAAACACGAATTAAAATAATGATGTTTTGGGGTAATACATCTGATTTTTTTAGGAGGAAAAAATGTTAGTCGTTAAGAAATTTGGCGGTACATCTGTTGCCAACAAAGAAAGAATCTATAACGTAGCACGTCGTTGTATCGAAGATTACAATGCCGGAAACGATGTAGTTGTTATTCTTTCGGCAATGGGCAAGATGACAGATGAACTCATTGAAAAAGCAAAAGATATTAATCCCAATCCATCAAGAAGAGAACTTGATATGCTCCTTACGGTAGGAGAACAGACAAGTGTTTCTTTAATGGCAATGGCAATGGCCAATCTCGGTGTTCCCGCGATAAGCCTTAATGCATTTCAGGTTGCAATGCACACAACATCCAATTACGGAAATGCAAGACTTAAGAGAATTGATACAGAAAGAATTTCACACGAACTCGAAAGCCGTAAGATTGTTATTATTACAGGTTTCCAGGGCGTTAACAAATATGACGATTATACCACACTCGGAAGAGGAGGCTCCGATACTACAGCAGTAGCTATAGCAGCGGCCCTTCGTGCAGACAAGTGTGAAATCTACACGGACGTTGACGGCGTATACACAGCAGATCCCAGAGTTGTTAAGAAAGCAAGAAAACTTGATGAAATCACATATGATGAAATGCTCGATCTTGCAACACTCGGCGCCGGAGTATTACACAACCGTTCGGTTGAAATGGCAAAGAAATACGGAGTTACTTTGGTAGTTCGTTCATCTCTTACAAATGAGGAAGGAACAATCGTTAAGGAGGATGTTAAAGTGGAAAAAATGTTGGTTAGCGGCGTAGCCGTAGATAAAAATGCAGAGAGAATTTCAATCATCGGCCTTGAAGACAAGCCCGGTACTGCATTCAGAGTATTCGATGCTCTTGCAAAAGCTAATGTTAACGTAGATATGATTTTACAGTCCGTAGGACGTGACAATACAAAGGATATTTCCTTTACCGTAGATGGAAACTTCGGTGATGATGCACTTAAGGTTCTTGAAGACAACAAGGCAAGACTTAAATATCAGAACATCGAAATGGAAAAGAATGTTGCAAAGGTTTCCATTGTAGGTGCAGGTATGATGTCCAATCCCGGTGTTGCAGCAAGGATGTTCGAGTGTCTTTACAATGAGCATATCAACATCAAGATGATTTCAACATCCGAAATCAGAGTTACCGTTCTTATCGATGTAAACGATGCTGAGAGAGCAGCAAATGCAATCCATGACATCTTCGGTCTTGATGAATAATTTATTTTCGCATATAAAAAAGGTATCCTTGACGGATACCTTTTTTGTTTGATTATTTGTCGCCTTTTCTCTTTTTGACGGCTTCGGAAAGAAGATATTCTATCTGCCCGTTGATGGATCTGAAGTCATCCTCCGCCCATGCTGCCAATTCGTTATGCAAAGAAGGAGAAAGGCGAAGCAGTATCTGCTTTTTTTCCTGAGCGGGATTTTCATTTGTCTTTTTTTCTGTGTTTCCCATAATTTCACCTTTTTCCCGATAAATCCTCTGCGCTATTCTGCGGATTTAGTAGATTGAACCGCTGTTTACGATAGGCTGAGCTTCCTTGTTGCCGCAAAGAACTACCATGAGGTTTGAAACCATCTGAGCTTTTCTTTCGTCATCAAGGTTAACGATATTGTTTTCACCCAACTGATCGATAGCCATTTCAACCATGCTGACTGCACCTTCAACGATTTTCTTTCTTGCTGCGATGATTGCAACTGCCTGCTGTCTCTGAAGCATTGCTGCTGCGATCTCTTCGGAGTATGAAAGGTGAGTGATACGGACCTCGATAATTTCAAGACCTGCAGTTGCAACTCTTGTCTGAAGTTCATCTCTCATTCTGTCTGCGATTTCCTGTGAAGAACCACGAAGAGTCTTCTCATCGACACCGTCTTTGTCATCTATGTCATCGTAAGGATAAAGTCTTGCAATGTTTCTGATTGTTGAATCACACTGGATTGAAAGGAATGAGTTGTAGTTTTCCACTGCGAACACTGCCTTTGTGGGATCAACAACTTTCCAGATAACGATTGCACCTATGATGATGGGGTTACCGAGGATGTCGTTAACTTTCTGACGCTGGTTGTCAAGTGTACGAACCTTCATGGAAACTGTCTTGGAACCTACGATTACTCTCTGGCCGTTTGGCTGTGTAACAGTTGTAAGTCCGGGATTGAAAGCGCTTGCAAAAGGATTTACAAGGAAGAAACCGGATTTCTTGATGGTTCCGTGATATTTACCGAAAAGTGTAAGTACCATTGCTTCGTTAGGCTTAACTGTTTTTAATCCCCCGAAAAGGATGCAGGAGATTATAAAGAATATAACACATATAGGCAAAAGCAATACGCCGATTACGGTTAAATAAGATCCTGCTGCAGCCAGTCCGCAACCTACAAAGAAGAATGCTACTTCCAGGATAATTGCAATTATGTTAAGGAAGAGCATTACTATTCCGGATGCCGGACGAAGTTCTTTTTCCTGAACATTGATATTTGTGGTTTTTGTGTTGTCCATAATTTTCCCTCCTGAAAACAACTTATGACTTGTTTGATATCGTCTGATATCATTTTGATATCATCATAATAGTATTTTGTTAATAACTTGTCAATATGTTTTTTTAAAAACTTGATATATTTCTTCAATGAGGGTAATCTTAATAGGATAAAAGTTATGGAGCAAAATAATGAAAGAGTCATTTAAAATCAATAATATTCTGAAAGGCCTGATGAAAGCGGCGGCTTTTCTTCTTATTTTATCAATGCCGTTTCATTCGCTTGCGGCACTTATAAAAGTTCCCGTTGATACAAGCATAGAAAACGATCGTAATGCAGGTACGGATCTTTACGATACCAAATGCTATTATAAAAATGTACTTCCTCTTGATATTTCTTTATCTACGGGAGGAGATACATCCATTCTTCATGACGAAAAATATTCGACAAGCATGAAACTTGATGAAGGCACGCTCGTTACCGTTAAGAGCGAAACCGCAATGCACGGAATCTACATTATATGGGACACGATTATGCCCGAATGGACCCTTAAAATAGGAGAAGAGTCCTATACATACGGAAAGTACGGATTCCTTCACGAATACATCGAACTTCCCAAGGAAGCAAATGAAGTTACCATAGTAATCCCCAAGTCAACGCAAACCGTAATTAAGGGACTGGATAAAATCAGAATATCCGACATCATGGCATTTGAGAGCGCCGATGTCCCTGTCTGGGTTCAAAAATGGGAGCCTACCTGCGAAGAAGCAGACATCCTTGCTTTTTCGACGCATTCCGACGATGAACAGATTTTCCTCGGCGGCATTACTCCCACCTACCAGGCAGAAAGAGGATTAAGAGTTCAGTTTGCTTTCTTTACCACTCACTGGAACGGATATGAACCCATAAGAGAGCATGAAAAATTAAACGGCCTGTGGCTTGCAGGCGCCAAATATTATCCCATAATGGGAATCTTTGATGACGCGTACTCGACTTCATATGAAGGCGCAGCGCAGACAATTAATGAAGATGAGGCGGCTCTTTTTGAGACAAGAGCAATAAGAAGAACGCATCCGCAGGTTGTGGTTACACAGGATTTTGAAAACGGCGAATACGGTCACGGCCAGCATATATTCATGGCGACAAATACCATAAAGGCTGTGGACTTTGCCGCTGATGACACATATGATCCCGAGAGTATCGAAATGTACGGAACATGGGATGTCAAAAAATTCTATGTTCATTTGTATTCCGACGATCCGACGATTCTGGATATGAGAACTCCGCTTACAAGCTTTGACGGAAAAAGAGCGATAGATGTTGCAAGGCAGGCATATCTTTGCCACCAGACACAGCAATGGTGCTCATTTACCGTGGATGATTACGGTCCCTACTCGGCTTCAAAATTCGGTCTGTACAAAACGAGCGTCGGAGAAGATGTTGCGAAAAACGATCTTTTTGAAAATCTTACTTCCTATGATGAAATGGAAAGAATAAGACTTGAGGAAGAAGAAGCAAAACGCCTTGAAGAGGAAGAAAAGCAAAGGCTCGAAGAAGAGGCCAAAAGAAAAGCCGAAGAAGAGGCAGCACAAAACGAAGAAACAAACAAGACAGAGCCCAAGGAAGAAAAAGACGGATTATCGGGAATCGAAATACTGATAATCATAGCAATTGTTTTGGCGGTGCTTATGACGGGCGGTTTTGCCGCATACTTTATAATTTCTTCCAATAATAAGAAAAAAAGAAGAAAGAAAAGAAGACGAAGATAAGAGGAAAAATGAATGAAAAGAAAAATTTTAAATATACTTTTATATTTCTCAATTCTTTTGTTTTTGGTATTTGTAAACAAAAGCACGGTTTTTGCACAAGGAGAGCCTGAAAAGATTTATACCGTCAAAGATCTGTTAAAGATTGCCGACAACCCTTCGGGTGATTATATTCTCATGAACGATCTGGATTTAAAAGATGTTGAGTGGACGCCAGTTGATTTTACGGGTAATTTTGACGGCAACAATCATGCGATTTTAAATCTTAAGATAAGAAGCACATCAGAATCGACGAGGACCACTTACGATGGTAATTACAAGACATATGATACTTATTTTGCCGGTCTTTTCGGCGTGCTTGAAGATGCGAGCGTAAAAAACCTCACGCTTATGGGAGTTGATGTTAATGTTCAAAAAGAAGAACCCTGTTTTATAGGTTCAATTGCCGGATTTGCCGAGCGAAGCAATATCGAAAACTGCAAAATCGACGGAACGCTTCGCCTGGACGTAAAGTGCAAGATGTTCGGCGTGGGCGGAATTGTCGGATACGGCGGCGACGGCGCCATTACGGAAACGAGCGCAATCGTTACTTTAATCTGTATCGATCATGACAGGGAAAACAGAGACGAACAGTTTATGGGCGGCGCTTATTCCGCGGGATATCTTGATGTCGACAAATGCTCTATCAAAATAGACGGATACGATTCGGACCACGGTTACGTGCATGACGGCGGACTTGTCGGAATGTATATTCTCTATCCTTTGGGAAACAATTATGCCGGATACATCAACAATACAAGAGTTGAAGGCATGATTACGTTCTTTGAAGACAACACCGACAGAAGAGCTTACTGCAAGGACTTTATCGGTGAAGTCATGAACTGGACATACGAATATGTCGGAAACTCCTCGGATTTTACAAGAAACGAAATCAAAGATTATTCAAAAGACCTGCTTCCTCATTACTGTGAAGGAAATGATTATTCCAAAGAGGTTATCGAAGGTTCCTGTGATGATTTCGGTTTTACCGTATACACATGCAATGAATGTTCGGAATACAAAGTAAAAGCCGATTATACACTTAAAAATCATGAGATTTCAAACTGGGAAACCGTTGTGGAACCCACATTTGAAGAAGAAGGCCTTGCAAAAGGAATCTGCGACAGGTGTCAGAGCGAAGTCTACGACATTCTTCCTGTTAAAGAGGAGGAAATCGAAGAAGAGAGCGAGGTTATCGAAGAGGTTTTGCCTCTCGAAGAAGAAAACGCTTTGGAACAGGGCGAAGCCAAAACCGAAGAAAAAGATGAAAAAGCCCTGGGAACACTTCTTGTGACAGGCCTTGTGATAAGCCTGGGACTGGTTGTTGCAATAGCCACTGTTTTGATAAGAGGAAGGCGTAAAAAGAGATAGTTTGTTCTATTTACACAAATTGCTCAAATATGCTATAATAAAACCCTATTGCGGGCTATTGGAAATAAAGAAGAATAGGCAGTCCGAAAGGAACAAAAAAATGTTAAATGAAAAGGTAATTTTACTTACCGGAGGAACTGGGTCGTTCGGTAAAGCTTTCACAAAATATGTTCTCAACAATTATAATCCCCAGAAGATTATTATCTATTCACGTGACGAATTCAAACAATTCATCATGCAGAACGATTTCAAAAAAGAATTTCCGGACAAATTCTCAAAACTCAGATTTTTCATAGGTGATGTAAGAGATAAAGACAGACTTAAACGCGCCATGGAGGGCGTTGATTTTGTTGTTCATGCCGCTGCATTAAAGCAGGTTCCCGCATGCGAATACAACCCTCAGGAAGCAATCAAGACAAATATTCACGGCGCACAAAACGTAATAGATGCGGCACTCGATTCGGGTGTTAAGAAAGTTGTTGCCCTTTCGACAGACAAGGCAGTAAATCCCGTCAATCTGTACGGTGGAACAAAGCTTGTTTCGGATAAGCTTTTCATTGCAGCCAACGCATATGCCGGAAGCAAGGATATCTGCTTCTCGATAGTAAGATACGGCAATGTTGCAGGCAGCAGAGGATCGGTTATTCCTTTCTTTAAGGATTTAATCGAAAAAGGCGAAAAAGAACTCCCTATTACCGATTTCAGAATGACAAGATTCTGGATTTCGCTTGATGAGGGTGTTGAACTTGTAATCAAAGCTTTAAACGAATCCAGAGGAGGAGAGACATTTATTTCCAAGATTCCTTCCTTTAAGATTACGGACCTTGCAGAGGCCATGCTTCCCGGATGTACCAAAAAGGAAGTCGGCATAAGAGAAGGCGAGAAGCTTCATGAAATCATGATTACGGCAGAGGATTCATTTACAACATACGAATTCGACAAGCATTTTATCGTATACCCTCAGATGATTTTCGCAAAGAGAATGTTGCCTTCCGATGAAGGAAAGAAAGTTGCCGAAGGCTTCAGTTACTCATCAGGAAACAACGATTGGTGGCTTTCTGTCGAGGAAATCAGAGAGAGACTCAAAGCGCTGAATTTTTAGCATTGCCACATATCTCTCCGACTTGAAAAAAGTCGGAAAAAGTGTAGAATAAATAAGTCAAAAAAATTTTAAGGAGGATACAATTATGAAGTTAGTTCCATTAGGCGACAGAGTTGTATTGAAGCAGTTAATCGCAGAAGAGACCACTAAGTCAGGCATCGTGCTTCCCGGTCAGAACAAAGAGAAGCCTCAGCAGGCAGAAGTTCTCGCAGTAGGACCCGGAATCCTTGCAGACGGCAAAGAAGTAAAGATGGAAGTTAAGGTTGGCGATCAGGTAATCTACTCCAAATACTCAGGAACCGAAGTTAAAGTTGATGACGAAGAGGTTATCATCGTTAAACAGTCGGATATTCTTGCTATAGTTGAATAATTCAAATAATTAGGAGGTTTAGTTAAAATGGCTAAAGAGATTAAATATGGCGCAGATGCGCGTGCAAGCCTTGAAGCCGGCGTAAACCAGCTTGCAAATACAGTCAGAGTAACACTCGGACCCAAAGGAAGAAATGTTGTACTTGATAAATCTTACGGAGCACCCCTTATTACAAACGACGGTGTAACAATCGCAAAGGAAATCGAGCTTGAAGATGCATTCGAAAACATGGGTGCCCAGCTCGTTAAGGAAGTTGCAACAAAAACAAACGATGTTGCAGGTGACGGTAC
>DFEM01000050.1:0-693 GCA_002369155.1 Lachnospiraceae bacterium UBA3802
CAGAGCTTCATGACAGAGCTTTACAAATACATCGGAGCTGACGAAGATGTTCCCGCCGGTGACATCGGAACAGGTGCAAGAGAAATCGGTTTCATGTTCGGTCAGTTCAAGAGAATCAAAGGAACATACGAAGGCGTTCTTACAGGTAAGGGACTTACATACGGCGGTTCACTTGCAAGAACACAGGCTACAGGATACGGACTTCTTTATTTAACAGAAGAAATGGTTAAGTGCCACGGCGATAAGCTCGAAGGCAAGACAGTTGCAATTTCCGGTTCAGGCAACGTTGCAATCTATGCTATCGAGAAAGCTCAGCAGCTTGGTGCAAAAGTAGTTACATGTTCTGATTCAACAGGTTGGATTTACGATCCCGAAGGAATCGATGTTGCTCTTCTTAAGGAAGTTAAGGAAGTTAAGAGAGCACGTCTTACAGAATACAAAGCAGGCAGAGCATCAGCTCAGTACTTCGAGAAGAAGAACGGCGAGCACGGTGTATGGCAGTACAAAGTTGATATCGCTCTTCCTTGTGCTACACAGAACGAGCTTGATATCGAAGATGCAAAGATGCTCGTAGCAAACGGTGTACAGTATGTTGCTGAAGGTGCTAACATGCCTACAACAATCGAAGCTACTCAGTACTTCCAGAAGAACAACGTTCCTTTCGTAGGCGGTAAGGCTGCCAACGCAGGCGGT
>DFEM01000050.1:736-9969 GCA_002369155.1 Lachnospiraceae bacterium UBA3802
CAGGCGGTGTTGCTACATCAGCTCTTGAAATGAGCCAGAACTCCGAGAGACTTTCCTGGAGCTTCGAAGAAGTTGACGCTAAGCTTAAAGGAATCATGGTTGGTATTTACCACAACATCGATGATGCCGCTAAGGAATACGGCATGGAAGGCAACTATGTTGCAGGTGCAAACATTGCAGGCTTCAAGAAAGTTGTTACTGCAATGGAAGCTCAGGGTGTTTGCTAATTAAAAAATTAATAAACCCAAAATAAAAAGGCAAAGACGTCTTAAATGCGAAAGCATTCAAGGCGTCTTTTTCTATATATGTCAGTTTTACTGACACCTATAATACTTATCGGAGGAAAAAACTATGGCACAAATTAATGAAATTTTCGGCAGTCTCGTATTTGACGAGAGAACAATGAAAGCTGTACTTCCCGCAAAGGTTTTTGCATCGCTCAAGAAAACAATCGACGAAGATACACCTCTTGATTCGGGTGTTGCAGATGTTGTTGCACAAGCCATGAAGGAATGGGCTGTTTCAAAAGGAGCTACACATTATACTCACTGGTTCCAGCCTATGACAGGTGTAACTGCGGAAAAGCATGACAGTTTCATATCTCCCGCTCCCGACGGAGGCGTGCTGATGGAATTCTCCGGAAAAGAATTGATTAAGGGTGAACCCGATGCTTCTTCTTTCCCTTCAGGCGGTCTTCGAGCAACCTTTGAAGCCAGAGGCTACACAGCCTGGGATCCCAGTTCATACGCTTTTATTAAAGGAAAAACTTTATGCATTCCCACAGCATTCTGCTCCTACAGCGGACATGCACTTGATAAGAAAACACCGCTTCTTCGTTCAATGGAAGCTTTAAATAAACAGGCTCTTCGAATCCTTAAACTCTTCGGAAACGACAATGTTAAAAATGTACGTACATCCGTTGGTCCCGAGCAGGAATACTTCCTTGTAACAAAGGAAATGTATGACAAACGTCTCGATCTTAAGATGACAGGAAGAACACTTTTCGGTTCCAAATCTCCCAAAGGTCAGGAAATGGATGACCATTACTTCGGTGTTATCAAGCCCAGAGTAGCGGCCTACATGGAAGACTTAAATGAAGAGCTTTGGAAACTCGGAATCTTTGCAAAGACAGAGCACAACGAAGTTGCTCCCGCACAGCATGAACTTGCTCCCATTTACGAGACAACAAATATTGCTACGGATCACAACCAGTTAACCATGGAGATTATGCAAAAGACAGCACTCAAGCACGGTCTTGTATGCCTCCTTCACGAGAAACCTTTTGCAGGCGTTAACGGTTCCGGAAAACACAATAACTGGTCAATGTCTACCAATAACGGACAAAACCTCTTATCACCCGGTGCAACACCTTATGAAAATGCACAGTTCCTTTTATTCCTTTGTGCAGTAATTAAGGCTGTGGATGATTATCAGGATCTTTTAAGGCTTTCCGTAGCAACTGCCGGAAACGATCACAGACTCGGAGCCAACGAAGCACCTCCCGCAATCATTTCCATGTTCCTTGGCGATGAGTTAAATGCAGTACTCGATGCCATTGAAAACGACAAGCCTTACACAGATATGGTTAAGCAGAAAATGCAGCTCGGTGTAGATATCCTCCCCAGAATCAGCAAGGATACAACCGATCGAAACCGTACATCACCTTTTGCATTTACAGGTAATAAATTCGAGTTCAGAAGCCTCGGTTCCTCCAACAGTATTGCATGTGCAAACATTATGCTCAACTCAGCTGTTGCCGAATCGTTAAAGATTTTTGCAGACAGACTCGAAACATCTTCAGACTTTGAAAATGACCTTCATGCCCTCATTAAAGAAACTGTCAAAGAGCATAAAAGAATCATCTTCAACGGCAACGGTTATGACGATGCATGGGTAAAAGAAGCAACAGAAGTCAGAGGTTTGAAGAATTACAAGACAACACCTGACTGCATGCCTCATTTGCTTGATGAGAAAAACGTCAATATGCTTACCTCTCACGGTGTATTCTCAAAAGCAGAACTTGAATCAAGATGTGAAATCATGCTTGAGAATTACTGCAAGAGCGTAACCATCGAAGCCAATACAATGGTTTCCATGGCCAATACACAGATTGCACCCGCCATTGAAAAATTTGCAGGAGATCTTGCAAAACGTGCAGCAAATAAAAAGAGTCTCGATTCTTCAATTGCATGCTCATACGAAACCAATGCGGTTAAGAAATTATCATCCTTAACGGATGCAATTTATACAAAGACAGATGAACTCAAAGATGTCATCATAGCTCTTTCAAAAGCAGACGGAATCATATCCGAATCGGAAATGATCAGAGATACCGTACTTCCCAAAATGAGCGAATTAAGAGTTCTCTGCGATGAGGCTGAAACTCTTACATCAAAAGAGTACTGGCCTTTCCCGAACTACGCAGATTTGCTTTTCGGAGTATAACATGATTACGAATCAAAATTAAATACACGGGGGTTGCTTCGTAATCATTCTTCAAAATAAAAAAAAACTCAAAATAAAAGGAGATGATTAACATGGATGAAACATTGGTAACTTTAGTCAAAGAAGCAACCACCCACGAAGTGTTCTCCGTCTGGTTTTTAATCGGTGCGGCACTTGTTTTCTGGATGCAGGCTGGTTTTGCAATGGTAGAGGCAGGCTTTACCAGAGCAAAGAATACAGGAAACATCATAATGAAAAACCTGATGGATTTCTGTATCGGAACAGTCGTATTTATCGCAATCGGTTTTGGATTGTTAATGGGTGAAGATTTATTCGGCTTTATCGGAAAACCCGGATTTGACCTCTTCACTTCCTATGACAACTTTGATTTCTCATCCTTTGTATTCAACCTGGTATTCTGTGCCACAACGGCAACAATCGTATCGGGAGCAATGGCAGAGAGAACAAAATTCTTATCATATTGTATTTACTCGGCAGTTATATCTGCATTGATATATCCGATAGAAGCACACTGGATTTGGGGCGGCGGCTGGCTTGCAGGTCTCGGTTTCCACGATTTTGCAGGTTCGACGGCAATCCATATGGTCGGCGGTATCTCCGCTTTGATCGGTGCCAAAATCCTCGGCGCACGTATCGGTAAATTTACAAAAGACGAAAAGGGCAAGATCGTTAAAGTTAACGCTTTCCCCGGACACAACATTGCAATCGGTGCTTTGGGTGTATTCATCCTTTGGTTCGGATGGTATGGATTCAACGGTGCGGCTGCAACAAGCCTTCCCCAGTTAGGTTCCATTTTCCTTACAACAACCGTAGCTCCCGCAGTTGCAACAGTTGTATGTATGATCTTTACATGGATTAAATACAAAAAACCCGATGTTTCAATGTGCTTGAACGCATCACTTGCAGGCCTTGTAGCCATCACTGCTCCCTGCGATGTAACAGATGTAACAGGTGCTATCTGCATCGGTGCCGTATCCGGTTTACTTGTAGTATTCGGTGTATGGTTCCTTGATTACGTATTAAGAATAGACGATCCCGTCGGTGCCGTTGCAGTTCACTGCTTAAACGGTATCTGGGGTACAATCGCCGTAGGTTTGTTCGCTACACCCTCGGCACCCGGTTATTCAATAGCTGATGCAAACGGCGTTCAGATGGCAGGTTTGTTCTACGGTGGCGGATTTAAATTACTCGGCATTCAGCTTCTCGGATTTATAACCGTTGCAAGCTGGACCGCAGTTACAATTACTATCGCATTCTTTATCATCAAAGCAATCATTGGTTTGAGAGTATCGAGAGAAGAAGAATTGACAGGTCTTGATGCTACCGAGCATGGTCTTCCTTCAGCTTATGCAGGATTTGCAATGCTTCCCGAATATATTGAAGAAGGCAGCGAAGGTGAGGCAGTTACCGGCGACGTACCTGTTAAAGAAGCCATTGAAGTTACAGGAGTTAAAGCAGAACCTGTTAAAGTTACCGGTGATGTTCCCGCAGCTGAAGCTATCCCCGTAAAGAAGATGCCCGTATTCTCAGACGACGGTCACAAATATACAAAAGTGGAAATCATATGCAAGGAAGCCAAGTTTGAAACTTTGAAGAATGCAATGATGAAGCTTGGCATTACAGGAATGACTGTATCTCACGTACTCGGCTGCGGCGTACAGAAAGGCAAACCTGAATACTACAGAGGTGTACAGATCGAAGCAAATCTGTTGCCTAAGATTCAGGTTGACATCGTAGTAAGTGCCGTTCCCGTTAGAGACGTAATCGAGACAGCAAAGAAAGTTCTTTATACCGGTCATATCGGCGACGGAAAAATCTTCGTTTACGATGTTGAAAATGTCGTAAAGGTTCGTACCGGAGAAGAAGGTTTCGATGCACTTCAGGATGTTGAATAAAAATCCCTAAAAGGTATATCGGGTGGGGAATAAAAAAGTTCCCCGCCCGGATAATTTTTTTTGCGATGCAAGCGTTAATCTTGCAAAAAAATATACAAGGAAGATTTAAACTATGTGTTCAATAATGGGATACTGCGACTCACTCGCAGATGAAGATACATTTAAAAAAGGACTTGATAAAACAATTACAAGAGGTCCCGATGCCACTAAAATAATCGATACGGGAAGAGGCCTTTTAGGCTTCCAGCGTCTCTCAATTATGGGACTTACGGAATCCGGAATGCAGCCGTTTGAATTAAACGGAAACTTCGTTGTATGCAACGGAGAAATTTACGGATTCGAAAAAATCAAAAGAGGATTAAAAAGCAGGGGATACACATTCAAAAGCGATTCCGACTGTGAGATTCTTCTTCCTCTCTACAAAGAATACGGCACTGACATGTTTAAAATGCTTGATGCCGAATTTGCACTTATTATATACGACAAAAAAAATGATGAATATATTGCCGCAAGAGATCCGATCGGTATTCGTCCCCTTCACTACGGATATGATAAAAACGGTGTGATTCTCTTTGCAAGCGAAGCTAAAAACCTGGTAGGAATATGCGATAAAATAATGCCCTTTCCTCCCGGACACTACTACAAAGGCGGAAAATTCATAAGCTATCGTGATATGACGGAAGTCAAAGAAGTTCACAGCGATTCTCTCGATGTGATCTGTACGAGCATTCGCGAAAAACTTATTGTAGGCGTCGAAAAAAGACTTATCGCCGATGCAAAAGTCGGTTTCCTTTTATCGGGCGGTCTTGACTCTTCTTTGGTATGCGCCATAGCTGCAAAGAAAAGTTCTAAACCCATTAAAACCTTTGCAATCGGAATGACCGAAGATGCCATAGATTTAAAATATGCAAAAGAAGTGGCTGATTATATCGGAAGCGATCATACGGAAATCTATATGACTCCGGAAGAAGTAATAAGTTCACTCGAAGATGTCATTCATTTGCTCGGAACATTCGATATAACCACAATCCGTGCAAGCATGGGAATGTATCTTCTTTGCAAAGCAATTCATGAAAGAACGGATATTCGCGTGCTTTTAACGGGTGAAATTTCCGATGAACTTTTCGGATACAAATATACCGACTTTGCTCCCAACGCTTCGGAGTTTCAGGAAGAATCCAAAAAGCGTATAAGGGAACTTCACATGTATGATGTCCTTAGAGCCGACAGATGCATAAGCGTCAACTCTCTCGAAGCCAGAGTTCCTTTCGGCGATCTCGATTTTGTCGAATATGTAATGTCGATAGATCCCGAACTTAAATTAAACAAATACAACAAAGGAAAATATCTTCTTCGTCATGCATTTGAAGGAGATTATCTCCCTCATGATATTCTCTACCGCGAGAAAGCCGCTTTTTCGGATGCCGTAGGTCATTCGATGGTCGACTATCTCAAAGAATATGCCGAGAAAATGTATACGGATGAAGAGTTTAAATCCTTAAGCGCTTCTTATAAACATGCAAAGCCTTTTACAAAGGAATCTCTTCTTTACAGGGAAATCTTCGAAAAATACTATCCCGGTCAGGGTGAAATGATAGCAGATTTCTGGATGCCCAACAAATCCTGGAAAGGATGCAACGTCAACGATCCCTCCGCCAGAGCTCTGTCCAATTACGGCGACAGCGGAAAATAATCGAAGACGATCATCATATAAAAATCTTCCTTAATAAAGAACGCCCGGTCTGTCCTGTACTTCTCCGGACGTTCTTTTTCATTGTCACAAAAATTAATCAAACCTTTTATTTTTGTTTTTAAACCGATTGACAAAGAATTAAAAAAATAGTATATTTGACGGGTAAAAAGGCAATGGGGTCTTTAATGCTTAGGCATTAAAGACCCTTTTTTTCTTTTTTTAAAGGATTTTTTGGAGGATTTTTATATGGCAAATTGCGCAATTGTCGGTATCAACTGGGGCGATGAAGGAAAAGGCCGAATGGTCGACCTTCTGACCGAAGATTATGATGTTGTAGTTCGTTTTCAGGGCGGCGGTAATGCAGGTCATACCGTCATCAATGAAAAAGGCAAATTCGCACTTCATCTTCTCCCCTCCGGAGTATTCAGAGACGGTGTCGTGAATATTCTCGGTAACGGTGTGGCTCTCGATCCCGAGAACCTTTTAAAAGAAATCGAAGACGTAACTTCGAAGGGTGTCGCTATTACACCCGACAACTTGAAAATCAGTGACAGAGCTTCTCTTCTCCTTCCCTGGCATCGCGAGCTGGACGAACTTGAAGAGCAGAGACTTGCTGACAAAAAATACGGTTCCACCAAACAGGGAATCGCACCTTTCTATTCAGACAAATATCAGAAGAAAACCATTCTTGCGGGCGAACTTTTTTATCCCGAAGAATTAAGGTCACATCTTGCAGATCTTCTTGAGTGGAAAAATCTCACTTTAACAAAAGTATACGGTGCTAAAGCTTTCACCATGGAAGACTTGGAAAAGTGGCTTAACGATTACTGCGAAAGAATCAAACCTTTCGTAAGCGATACCGGTCTTTTCTTAAAGAATGCTCATGAAGAAGGCAAACAGATTCTCTTCGAAGCACAGCTTGGTTCTTTGAGAGATCTTGATTACGGTATTTATCCTTATACCACTTCTTCGAATACCACAGCTGCATATGCACCCATCGGTTCGGGTTATGCCGCCGCAAAAATCGATGATGTAATCGGCGTTGTAAAAGCATATTCCACCTGCGTCGGAGAAGGACCTTTTGTATGTGAAATGTTCGGCGACGAAGCTGAAGAATTAAGAAAAGCCGGATTTGAATACGGCGCAAAAACCGGTCGTCCCAGACGTGTCGGTCCCATCGATATCGTCGCTACAAAATACGGTGTTGAAGTTCAGGCAGCAACACAGATTGCCCTCACAAAGCTTGACGTTCTTTCTTATATGGACGAAATTCCCGTATGTACCAAATATATCGTAAACGGCAAAGAAACCGACCGTTTTCCTTTCCCTATGGCACTTAATGATGCCAAGCCCGTCATCAAGACATTCAAGGGATGGAAATGCGATATTTCAGGTATCAGAAAATGGGAAGATCTTCCCAAGGAAGCAAGAGATTATGTTCTCTTCATCGAAAAAGAAATCGAATGTCCGATTAAATATGTTTCCGTCGGTGCGGAAAGAGAAAGCATTATTGTGAGGTAAAAATGAACGATAAAATATTGGTTCTCGATTTCGGCGGACAATACAATCAGCTCATTGCACGCCGTGTCAGAGAGCATCATGTATATTCGGAGATTAAGCCTTACAACAAAATCTCCGTCGAAGAAATAAAAGAAGCCGGCTACAGCGGAATAATATTCACCGGCGGACCCAACAGCGTGTACGACCCCGCTTCTCCTCATTACGATCCCGAAATACTTAACGCAGATATTCCCATACTCGGTATCTGCTACGGAGATCAGCTCATGTCTTTTATGGCAGGCGGCAAGGTTGAGAGCGCAGAGCATTCAAGCGAATACGGAAAGACAATGGTTAATTTCGAGGAGAACATCCTCTTTAAGGATATCCCCGAAATGAGCATTTGCTGGATGAGCCATACGGATTATATCAGCGAACTCCCTTCCGGATTTAAAAGAATCGGTTATACGGACAAATGTCCCATCGCCGCAATGTGCAATGAAGAGAAAAAACTCTACGGCGTGCAATTCCATCCCGAAGTAACACACACCGAATACGGCAAACAGATTTTATACAATTTCCTCTTCCATGTCTGCAACTGCAGCGCCGACTGGAAAATGGAAAATTTCGCAGCTTCATGTATCGAAAAATACAAAATCGAATTGAAGGATAAGAAAGTTCTTCTCGCTCTATCGGGCGGTGTGGATTCTTCAGTGGTTGCTCTGCTTCTTCATAATGCAATCGGCAAAAATCTGACTTGCGTATTTGTGGATCACGGTCTTTTAAGAAAGAACGAAGCAGATTTTGTAGAAAAGACATTTAAAGACAAATTCGGTCTTAACCTTATAAGAGTAAACGCAAAAGACAGATTTCTTTCAAAGCTTGCCGGCGTTACCGAGCCTGAAGCAAAAAGAAAAATCATAGGTGAAGAATTCATAAGAGTATTTGAAGACGAAGCAGGAAAA
Organism: Lachnospiraceae bacterium UBA3802; assembly: GCA_002369155.1. GTDB lineage: Bacteria > Bacillota > Clostridia > Lachnospirales > Lachnospiraceae > UBA3766. Next base: position 9,253 of record DFEM01000050.1, read on the forward strand.
CTCGGTAAGATAAACGTTCTTGCCCAGGGCACGATTTATCCCGATGTAATCGAAAGCGGCAAGGGTGATTCGGCTGTTATAAAAAGTCATCACAACGTAGGCGGACTTCCGGATACCATTTCATTCGATTCGATTGCAGAGCCCTTAAGAGATTTGTTTAAGGATGAAGTAAGAGAAGTCGGAGAAAAACTCGGAATACCCAAAGAACTTGTCTGGAGACAGCCCTTCCCGGGACCCGGTCTTGCAGTAAGAATCATCGGCGATATCACTGAAGAAAAAGTTTCCACGCTTCAGGATGCCGATGCAATCTTCAGAGAAGAAATCATCAATGCAAATCTTGAAAAAGATACCAACCAGTATTTTGCAGTGCTCACCGATGTTCACTCCGTCGGAGTAATGGGAGATGCAAGAACATACGGAGTAATGATTGCACTGCGTGCGGTTACCACCGATGATTTTATGACAGCGGACTGGACCAGACTTCCTTACGAAGTTCTTGCTAAAGCCAGCAACAGAATCACCAACGAAGTAAAGGGTGTATCGAGAGTCGTTTACGACATCACTTCGAAGCCCCCTGCAACAGTCGAATGGGAATAAACCGGTCTGTAATTAACGGAGAAAAAACATGTGCGGAATAGTCGGATATACGGGAGTACAGGGTGCATCGCCCATACTCCTTGAAGGTCTTAAAAAACTTGAATACAGAGGATACGATTC
>DFEM01000012.1 GCA_002369155.1 Lachnospiraceae bacterium UBA3802
TCCTTAATTCGCTCTTCCACGCTTTTCCCGCGCTCAATTAAAACAACGCTTACTCCGGCTTTTATAAGAGTCAGCGCGCAAAAGAGTCCTGCGGGCCCCATGCCGACTATCACACATTTTGTGTCTTTTTTTGAATCATCGATTGACGGTATTGAATATATATTTTTCTTATATTTTTCTATGTTGTTATATTTTTTTACAAGTCTTGATTCTTCTTTTTCATCAGTTTTCAGACATATCGAATAAATATATTTGATATCCGCTTTATCTCTTGCATCGATGGATTTTTTGAGTATTGAAAAATCCTTTATCTTACCTGAAATCTTATATTTTTCAGAAACAAACGAAGAAATATCAATATTCTTTTTTGCGCTGATTTTAAGTGAATCAATCTTAATCATATATTTTTAATCTTTGTAAATGCCTATTTTTCTGAGCAAAGAATAAATCTTTGATCCGAAAGGAATTAAAGACAAATCGTATTCATTAATGCCTTTGAGCAATACAAGTGCCGTGAAATAAACAATTACGGCGATAAACATCGCAATAAACAAAGCAATTCTGAAATCCGTAAGTTTGGAAATCAGGAAATATGTAAGGAATGTAAATACACCCATAATAACGGATGAAATAAGCGGTATCAAAAATGTCTGTTTCAATTCCTGCTTATAAGCAATTGTTCTGTATATCGCCAAATGATTCAAAACGCTTACAAATACAGCAAACAAAAGATTGGCAATTACTACGGAATGAATGCCCCATTTGAATACCTTAAGCATTAACAAAAGCGCAAGGAAGTGAAGCACAAAAGCTATAAGCGAATTAAGAACAGGAGTCTTTAATTTGTTAAGACCCTGAAGAATGCCGTTGCCCAACGTAGAAAGCGAGAAAAAGATAACGCTTATCGAACCGTATGCAAGCATAATTGCGGCAAGATCGATTTCACCTTTAAACAAAAGCGAAATAATCGGTTTTCCGAGTATCGCAAGTCCGAATGCAGCCGGAATGGAAATAATCATTGTGACTCTGATTACGGTTGCCATCTTGCTTCTGGCGGAGACATAATCTTTATTCTCAATGCTTCCCGTCAAAGAAGGAATTATGGCTGAACACATTGCATTGGCAAGTGCTATGGGAAGCGTAATCATAAGTTTATATTTACCGGAATATACGCCCCAGTAAAAAGATTTAACACTTTCCTCTCCTATTTTAATCATATGATGATTAAATACGGACTGATCGATTACACCGCAAATATTGTACATTACCGAGCAAAGAATCATGGGAATGGCAGTCCTTGCGATAAGAATAAGCACATCCAGGAATGTATCTTTATTCTTTGAAGTATCGGTTAAAATTCTCTTGTCGATTGCTCTTTTGTTATGCATATAAAAATATATCATCAAAAGAAGTCCGCAAAGAGCTCCCACACCGCATCCGATTGTGGCTCCTGCCGCACCGAGTGCCGAAGCATAATTCTCATTCATCATGAGATTGCCGTATTTGGTACCTACACCGAATAAAATCTTTGCAGCCGACAAAGATACTATAACCAGAATAATCTGTTCAAGAATCTGCGAAGCCGCAGTAAAATGCATTACTCCGAGGCCCTGAAAATATCCTCTGAATACAGCCATCAAAGCCACGACGAAAATTGTCGGAGCAAGCACTCTCATTGCCATTGTACTCATGGCTTCGCCCATAACCGTTGTCGCAAAAAAGTCTGCAAATATAAATACGACAAGCGAGAAAATGCCACCCGATATAACAGCAAACAAAAGTGCTCCTTTGAACACTTTTTGCATTTTTTTGTACTGACCTCTGGTCTGTCTTTGAGCAATAAGTTTGCTTACCGCGGAAGGAAGACTGTAAGAAGAAAGAATCAATATAATCGAATAGAATTCATAAGCAGCGGCATAATAACCGTTTCCTATGTCTCCGATGATATTTGTAAGCGGTACTCTTCTTGCGATACCGATAATTCTGCAAAGAATGCCGGCAATGGCCAGGATGGAACCCTGAACCACAAGACCTTTGGCAATCCGTTTCTTTTCTGCCATATTTAATCCTTATGCCTTATTTGTGATAAGGTTCGTTATTGATAATTTTATAAGCTCTGTAAATCTGTTCAAGCAAAATAACTCTCATCAACTGATGAGGAAAAGTCATATCCGAAAAAGAAAGTTTCGCATTGCTTATGTCCTTTACTTTTTCGGATAATCCCAACGACCCGCCGATGATAAAACAGATACTGCTGCATCCTTTTACGCAAAGATTGTTAATTTCTTTGGAAAAGGATACGGAATCAGTCTTTTTCCCTTCAATTTCAAGAGTATACACAAACGAGTTCGAAGGAATTTTTTTAAGTATCCTTTCCCCCTCTTTATCCTTAATGGAATTTTCCAAAAGAGGACTTAATTTCTGGGGAGTTTCTTCATCATCGACTTCAACAATACTTAATTTACAAAATTTTGAAAGCCGTTTCGAATACTCACAAACGGCTTCCCTGTAAAATTTCTCTTTAATTTTCCCGACGCATATAACGGTTATATTCATTCAAAAATATCCCCATAATATTTATCGATATAAAGGTCCGCGAGACTTTCGCTCACTAAAGGATAATTTTGAGAAATAAGATATTTAATCTTTGCATTTCTCTTAAAGAAGTTGGTCTGCTCATCTTCTGTAATTTCCAAATCGGAATCGATGAACTGCTTTGTGATAGTAGTTTTAAACCAGGCTTCAAATTCTTCGATTTCGTTGTTCTCTGCCTTAGATTCAACCTTAAGAGATTTGTAAGTCACAATGGCATTGATACCGAAGTATATAAACATTCCGAAGAAAAGAAACATAATTCCGTCGATAATATATGAAACAATGCCTCTTACCTTGAAAGGAAATACTCCGAGCATCAAAAGAGCTATGAATACACAGCCTAATACGCCCATTACAAGAAGCATGATACCGGATGACAAATACTCGCCGGCTTTATCCTTCTTCGGAACAAATTCCTCTTCCTTCTTTTGAGCCATCCTCTGTCGCATCATCTCAGCTTTAATTTTTTCGATTTCTTCCGGAGTCGGCTCTTTCTTTTTACCTTCATATGTAATTTCATCACCATCGGAAATTTCCACTGTATTAACATCCTCATCGGAGCTTATTACATCGGAATCCGCAAGTCTTGAATACTCTTCAAAACTCATAAAATAAGATTCATCCGGTACATCACTGCTTTGAACCGGAGCCTTCTTTCCGTCAAGTGATGCCACAAGAGGGACTTTACAGTCCGCACACATCGTAAAGCCCTCTCTGTATTCTGATTTGCATTTAGGACAAAAAGGCATCTTAGTTTCCTTTCGCACTTAAATATTCATCAATTCCCTTTGCGGCAGTTCTTCCTGCACCCATTGCAAGGATTACCGTTGCAGCACCTGTAACAGCATCACCGCCGGCAAATACGCCGTCTTTGGATGTTTCTCCGTTTTCTTCCTTGACAACAATACATTTTCTTCTGTTTATTTCAAGTCCCTTTGTAGTGGAAGAAATTAACGGATTGGGAGAAGTACCGAGTGACATGATTACCGCATCGCATTCAATTTCAAATTCGGAGCCCTTAATTTCAACAGGGCTTCTTCTTCCGCTTTCATCTGGCTCGCCAAGTTCCATCTTGATGCACTTGATGCCTGATACCCATCCGTTCTCATCAGAAAGAATTTCTACGGGATTTGTCAAAAGATTGAAGATAATGCCTTCTTCTTTTGCATGATGTACTTCTTCTACTCTGGCAGGGAGTTCTTCCTCGCTTCTTCTGTATACGATATGAACTTCGCTTCCGAGTCTTAAAGCAGTTCTTGCAGCATCCATTGCTACGTTTCCGCCGCCGACAACAATAACTTTCTTACCGATCATTATGGGAGTATCGGACTCTTTGAAAGCTTTCATAAGGTTTGAACGTGTAAGATATTCGTTAGCGGAGAATACACCGTTGGCATTCTCTCCGGGAATTCCCATGAATTTGGGAAGACCTGCACCGGATCCGATAAATACTGCATCAAATCCGTATTTATCGATAAGTTCATCAATTGTGAAGGATTTACCTATAATTGTATTCTTCTCGAATTTAACTCCGAGAGCTTTAACATTCTCGATTTCTTTCTTAACGACTTTCTCTTTGGGAAGTCTGAATTCGGGAATACCGTAAACAAGTACGCCGCCGAGTTCATGAAGAGCCTCGAATACGGTTACGTCATAACCCATCTTTGCAAGGTCGCCTGCACATGAAAGTCCGGAAGGACCTGAACCGATAACTGCAACCTTTTTATTCTTCTTTTCGGCATTTACCGAAGGTTTAATTCCGTTTTCAAAAGCCCAGTCAGCAACAAAACGCTCAAGCTTGCCGATGGAAACGGCTTCGCCCTTAATGCCTCTTATACATTTACCTTCACACTGGTTCTCCTGAGGACAAACTCTTCCGCAAACAGCGGGAAGTGAAGATGATTTTGTAATAACATTATAAGCTTCTTCGAAATTGCCTTCCTTAACTTCCTTGATGAAATCGGGAATGGAAATCGATACGGGACAGCCTTTAACACACTGTGCATTTTTACAATTAAGACATCTGGAAGCTTCTTCCATAGCCTCTTCTTTATTATATCCGAGACAAACTTCTTCAAAGTTTGTTGCTCTTACCTTGGGATCCTGTTCTCTTACGGGAACCTTCTTTAAAACATCCATTATTTGTCACCTCCGCACTGGCCGCATCCGCCATGATGCGTGTCACCTTCTTTAGCCTTAAGATATGCTCTTCCTTCGGCTGTTTTGTATATCTGCTGTCTCTTCATGGCTTCGTCGAAATTAACCAAATGTCCGTCAAATTCAGGACCGTCAACACATGCAAATTTTACACTGTCGCCGACAGTAAGTCTGCATGCACCGCACATTCCGGTACCGTCTACCATGATGGGGTTCATGGAAACGATTGTTTTGAGTTCGAGTTTCTTTGTAAGAAGACATACAAATTTCATCATTATCATGGGTCCGATTGTAACGCAAAGGTCATATTTCTTGCCTTCTGCATATAAGTCTTCGATAACCTTGGTAACCATGCCCTGTCTCTTGTAGCTTCCGTCATCTGTTGTGATATAAAGAGTACCGGCAACAGCCTCCATCTCTTTTTCCATAATAATAAGGCTCTTTGTCTTTGCGCCTACGATAACATCTGCATCAACACCGTGCTCATGAAGCCATTTAACCTGAGGATAAACAGGAGCTGTACCCAAACCGCCTGCTACAAAAAGAATCTTCTTTTGCTTTAATTCCTCTATTGGTGTTTCAATAAGTTCCGAAGGTCTTCCGAGAGGGCCTACGAAATCATGAAAACTGTCGCCTGCCTTAAGGCTTTTCATCGCATAAGTCGATGCGCCTATTACCTGAACCACGATGGTAATGGTCTCTTTTTCTCTGTCATAATCACAAATGGTTAAAGGAATTCTTTCGGAATCCTCACTTGTTCTTACGATTACGAACTGACCGGGTTCACAGTTTGCGGCTACATTGGGTGCTTTAACCACAAATTCATAGATCGAATCGGCAAGCTCTTTTGCTTCTAAAATACTGTACATTTTTCTCCCTTTCCGAATCTCTAGTATCCGAGATCCACACTTCTTTCTTTTATGATATAAAAGTCGCCTTTAGCATTGATTTCCAATGAGCCGTAATCATTGGGATCTTTAGTGTTGACTGCATATCTCAATCCTGTAAGAGTACGTTTATTGCCGTTTGAAGGATCTACATAATACTCATTGATGACATAATAAATAGTACCTTTAAGGTTTAACGCATCTTCGATGATATATTCAAATTTACCGTTTGTAGTGGCAACATGTCCGTCGGTATCGGTAAGTCCGCCGAGTGAATATCTGTAAACGGTAGCGATATTTGCGGCATCTGCCAAAGAAACAGTCGCATCGGAAATCGTCACATTGTATTTTCTGGTAATAACCGTGCTCGGAATACCTTCCGGACTGTAGGATATAAATCTGAATTCCGAAGGGCCCATTGGCATAAGCAGAGGATATTCATAAAGAGTGGATGTCATGTCGGGATCTACTCTCTCTTCTTCCTTGACACTCGGTCTGTACAAAACATAATATGTTTCGCAATCGATATCGGAATCCACTTTAATGGTAATCGGAACATTGTAACTTCCGGATTCGATAGAAACCATCGGAGCCAAAGGAATCTTAACGTTGATATTGTATTTGGCTTCGCTTATTTCGCTTTTTACACCGTATTCATTAACAAATACGGCCTTAACATCATATTCGCCGGACTCAAGGTAAATGGGTTCGGTGTAAAGAAGTGAATTTTCATCGGGATCCGAACCGTCAAGCGTATAGTATACAAATCCGTTAATAGCGCTTTGCAATTCAAGATAAAGGGTTTCGTCGTATTCGCCTTCTTTTTGAGAAAACTCAGGTTTTTTGCAAAGGTATTCCTGGAATTTGTTTACGATCTCGGGGTCATTGCAAGTCTGCAAAAGATTATTGATTCCGCTCCAGTCCTCATTCTCGTATAAAATATTGAATATACGTTCATAAGTATCCGTTGCCTGTGCGGGATTGTCTCTTGCTATTTCCTGAAGAATAAAAACGGCATTGTTATCCTGTCCGTCCATCAAATAGCAATTGGAAATATCGAATTTTATCTTAATGTTATCAGGATCTTTTTCGATAGCTTTCTCGTAAAAATCTATGGCAGATTCATAATCTTTGTTTCTGTATGAATTCTCTGCCTGTTCTACAAGATAATCGATGGACTGCTTATCGGAAATACCTTTAATGATCATACCGAAAGCAATAATAAATCCGATGAAAACAAGTGCTATAAAAACAACGACGATTTTAGATATTACGCTTCTTGACCAAAAGTCGCCGATTGACAGAATTAAATCCTTGATTGCTCCGACTTCGTTTGGATCTTCATCTTCCCATTCGTCATCAACGTCAATCATTTTCCTTTTTGAAACATGTCTGTTTTCTACATAATCATCGGGATTTCTTCTGACTTTCTTCTGTTTCTTGACTTCTTTGGTGTTAATCTCTTTTGTATGATCAAACACACCGTCCAAGTCAACAGAAAGGTCGGTATCCGGATCGTATTCGGGAACTATATTAATTTCTTCACCGCACTCTTCGCAAAACAGATTGCCGTCTTGCAAATGTGCTCCGCATTTAGGACATTTCATTAAATCAATTCCTTAAAATTTTGAATATACCAAATTGCTCATTAACATGGCAATTGTCATGGGACCAACGCCGCCGGGAACGGGTGTAATCTTGCCGGCAATGGGTTCAACGCTTTCAAAATCAACATCGCCGCATAATTTCTTGCTGTCGGGATCGGGTCTGTGAATACCGACATCAATAACAACTGCGCCATCTTTGACATATGAAGCATCGATCATCTTGGGTTTTCCGATTGCAACAATAAGAATATCCGCTCTCTTTGTTACTTCCTTAAGATTCTTAGTTCTTGAATGGCACACGGTAACTGTGGCATTTTCTCTTAACATAAGCATTGACATGGGTTTGCCTACAATATTGCTTCTACCGATTATAACACATTCTTTTCCTTCAATTTCAACATTACTTCTTTTCAAAAGCTCAATAATGCCTGCGGGTGTACAGGAAACAAATCCTTTTTCACCGATGGAAAGTCTGCCGACATTAATGGGATGGAATCCGTCAACATCCTTATCGGGATTGATTCTTCTGATTACTTCATCTTCATCAAAATGTTTGGGGAGAGGAAGCTGAACAAGAATTCCGTCAACTTTGGGATCGTTGTTTAAATCGTCTATGATTTTTAAAAGCTCTTCCTGTGTGGAATCTTCAGGCAAATTGTAAGATAAAGAATTTGCACCGATATATTCGCAGGCTTTTTTCTTGTTGTTTACATATACACTGCTCGCAGGGTCTTCTCCGACCTGGATAACAGCAAGTGTAACTTCAATTCCTTTTTCTTTTAAAGAAGCAACTTTTTCCTTACATTCATCTTTGATCTGTGAGGAAATAAGTTTTCCGTCTATTAATTCAGCCATTTTTACCTCCGTTTAGAAAAGTCCGGTTATTTTTCCGTCGACAACATCGATACCGAGTGCCGCGGGTGCCTTGGGAAGACCGGGCATTGTCATTATCTGACCTGTAATTACTACTACAAATCCGGCGCCTGCAGAAACATAGCATTCTCTGACTTCAATATTGAAATTCTTGGGACGTCCGAGAAGTGTGGGATCATCCGACAACGAATATTGAGTCTTTGCTACACAGACAGGCATGTTTGAAAATCCGAGCTTTGCAAGTTTTTCAAGCTGTTTCTTTGCTGTTGAAGAATAATTAACGCCGTCTGCTCCGTAGATTTCCTTTGCAATGGTCTCGATCTTTTCTTCAAGAGACAAATCGTCTTTATATAAGGGATGATAATGACTTTCCTTTGTTTCGAGAGTTTCAAGCAATGTCTTTGCAAGTTCTATGCCGCCTTCGCCGCCTTTTTCCCATACTTCTGATAAAGCAAAACTGCAACCTCTGCTTACACAGAAATCTTTTACGAAATCAGTTTCAGCCTTTGTATCCGTGATGAATGAGTTAAGCGTAACAACAACGGGAACATCGTATTTCTGAAGGTTCTCGATGTGCTTTTCAAGGTTTACGATACCCTTCTTCAAAGCATCGAGATTCTCAGTCGAAAGATTATCCTTGGGAATTCCTCCGTTATATTTAAGTGCGCGAATCGTGGCAACAAGAACAATAGCATCGGGTTTAAGATTAGCCATACGACACTTAATGTCAAGGAATTTCTCTGCACCGAGGTCGGCACCGAATCCGGCTTCCGTAATGCAGTAATCTGCAATCTTTAATGCTGTCTTGGTTGCTCTTACGGAGTTACATCCGTGTGCGATATTTGCGAAAGGACCGCCGTGTACAATAGCCGGTGTATTTTCAAGCGTCTGAATGAGGTTGGGCTTTAATGCATCTTTTAACAATGCTGCCATAGAACCGACTGCGCCGAGATCTTTGGCTGTTACGACTTCTCCTGCGAAATTATATGCTACAACGATTTTACCTAATCTTTCTTTAAGGTCTTCCATATCATCTGCAAGGCAAAGAATTGCCATGATTTCGGAAGCAACCGTAATAACGAAATGATCTTCTCTTACAACGCCGTCCGCCTTGGCTCCAAGACCGATAACAACATTTCTTAAAGCACGGTCATTCATGTCAAGACATCTTTTCCATACAACGCTTCTTGTATCAATTCCAAGCTGATTGCCCTGCTGGATATGATTGTCAAGCAATGCGGCAAGAAGATTGTTAGCCGATGTAATCGCATGGAAGTCTCCCGTGAAATGGAGGTTTAAATCTTCCATGGGAACAACCTGTGCATTTCCGCCGCCGGCAGCGCCGCCCTTAATACCAAAGCAGGGTCCGAGAGACGGCTCTCTTAAAGCGATAACAGCCTTCTTTCCCATCTTGCCGAGAGCCTGTCCAAGTCCTACTGTCGTGGTAGTCTTGCCTTCTCCCGCAGGTGTGGGGTTAATTGCTGTTACAAGAACAAGTTTGCCGTTTTTATTGTTTTTAACCGAGTCGATATATTCATCCGATAATTTTGCTTTATATTTACCGTATAATTCCAAATCATCTTCCGGAATGTCAAGAAGTTTTGCAACTTCAGTAATTGGCTTCATATTAGCGCTTTGAGCAATTTCAATATCCGATTTCATAATCTTCTCCTTTGAATTAATTAATTATTTAACATGGCATTAAATTCATCTTCGCTCATTAAAATCTTTCTGGGCTTTGTTCCTTCTTCAGGACCTACAACTCCTTTGGCTTCAAGCTGATCCATGATTCTGGCGGCTCTGTTGAAACCTATCTTGAAAGCTCTTTGAAGGGCTCCGATGGATGCCTTTTCTTTACCGATTATAAAAATTCCGGCCTGTGCAAACAATTCATCCAGATCTCCTCCGGGTGCGGCAACCGTTCCGCCGCCCTGTGAAGTCTTGACGGACTCTATAATTCGCTCATCATATCCTTTGATATTCTGATTTTTAATAAAATCAACAACATCCAAAACCTCATTGTCGGATACAAAGCAGCCCTGAACTCTGGAAGGTTTGTTCATTCCCTGAGGGAAGAAAAGCATATCTCCCTTGCCTAAAAGTTTTTCGGCACCGTTGGTATCAAGAATTGTTCTTGAATCGATACCGGATGAAACAGAAAAAGCTATGCGGCTTGGCATATTTGCTTTAATAAGACCGGTAATTACATCAACCGAAGGTCTTTGCGTAGCAATAATCAAATGAATTCCGGCCGCTCTTGCAAGCTGTGCAAGACGACATATCGATTCTTCCACTTCTTTACCGGCTACCATCATTAAGTCTGCAAGCTCGTCTACTATAATCACAATCTGAGGAAGAATTTTTCCTTCGGGATCTTCGCTCATCTTTTCGTTATAGCCTTTTAGATCTCTGACACCCGCATCGGCGAATTTTTTGTATCTGTCTTCCATTTCGCTGACACCCCAGTGTAGTGAAGCACTTGCCTGTTTGGGGTCTGTAACAACCGGAAGCAAAAGATGAGGAATACCGTTATATACGCTTAATTCAACAACCTTGGGGTCTATAAGAATAAGCTTAACATCATCGGGATGAGCTTTATATAAAATACTCATAATAATGGTATTTATACATACTGACTTACCGGAACCTGTAGCACCTGCAATCAAAAGGTGAGGCATCTTTGCTATATCGGCAATGACAACCTGACCGGCAAGATCTTTTCCGACCGCAAACGATATTTTGGATTTGGAATCCGAAAATTCTTTGGACTCAACCAAATCCCTGAAAGGAACAGCCGAGCTTTCAGAATTGGGAACTTCAATACCTACCGCACTCTTTCCGGGAATGGGAGCTTCTATACGAATATCAGCAGCCCCGAGACTTAATTTAATATCATCGGATAATGATACAATCCTTGATACCTTGACTCCGGGAGCGGGTGTAAGTTCATATCTTGTAACCGCAGGACCCTTTGAACAGTTTGCGGGATCGATTGAAACTTCGACACCGAATGTTGCAAGAGTCTCTTTTAATTTATTGGCAGTCTCAATAATATCGTCCCCTTTTCCTTTTGAACGTTTATCACCTTTATTCAAAAGAGAAACGCTCGGGAACTTGTAAGCCTTGGTAGGATTACCCTCTTTTTTCATATACATGGAAAGAGTGGGATCTTCGCTTTGAGGCTTTGAAGAATCTGAAGAATTTGACAAAAGCTTTACTGAATTTACAGTTAATGAAGGTTCTGCAGTTTCAACTTTTACCGAAGGAACACTGACAGGGGCAATCTCAACTTCGCTTATGTCATTCTTCTTTATGGGTTTAATATCGTTATCATATACATTGATGGGTTTAATCTCATCTTCCGTATTGTTCTTAACAATATTTTTCGCATGTATCTGATGAACGTCGTTTGTTTCTTTCTTAACTTCGACTTCTTTCTTCTTAACTTCTTTTACTTCTTTTTCATCATCGTCTTCTTCGAGGAAAGATCTGATTTCCGAAGGCTTTACATCGATAATTTTATCTTTTTTGACATTGTCTTCTTTTTCGACATTTTCAGTATCAATTGTATATGAAAGGCGCTTCTTTTTAGCTTCTTCTTTCTCTCTTAATTTGCGGATTTCTCTTTGTGTGTATTCTCTTTCTTTTTCTTTATCCTCATCATCCAGTTCAGAATATTTTGCTTTGAGTATCTTGTAATATCTGACAAAATATTTGCCAAACATAACGGTAATCGAAGCAATTATAAAGAGAATCGAAAGAATCCAAACCAATGCTCTTCCGCAGCTTATATCAATCAAATATGCGAAAAATCCGAAGATAACGCCGCCGCCCTTGCCTTCGTGATAAAAGATTTTCATCGATTCGCCGAATGCATTGCCGCTGATATCCGAATAAGCAATCAAATGGGCAATCATACCGACAGCAAGTGCGAAAAATCCTGCGGATATAAAATTAAATACAGTCTTTTTAGTGGTATCTTTAAATACCAGATAAAGAATTATCGCAATTCCGATAATCGGCAATACGAAAGCATCGAATCCGAACAATCCTTTTACAAAAGATGTAACGAATAATCCGAATCCGCCTTCAAAGATACCGAGTGCAAAAAGAAACATAATTATCAAGAGCGCAAAAACACCGATATAAATCAGGGTTTTCACGTAATCGAATTCAAACTCGTCATTGGAATTATTGTTTCTTTTAGCGTTTGATGTATTTTTTCTTCTGTTTGTATTTGAAGAAGATCTTCTCTGAGGGTTTGTGTTTCTCCTTTGGGAAGATCTCTTACGACTACCGTCAGATGTCATAATAATCTTTGCCCTTTAAGTCATTAATATCAAAGTCAAGCTGATCGTCTCTTAAATCGTAATCATACGTAAGCTCCCTTGTAACATGAGGTTTGGGAGTCGGAAGAGGATTTTTAATCATAGCAGTAGCCTTCAAATTGGGATCGGCTTCAACAAGCGAAATTCCTTCGTTTGCCACTTTCATCTTATGCATTTCCTCCTCTTCTTTGTTTTTGTAAACATGAGCGGTCTTGTATTCTCTTCTGGACGGAACTATATTGTCACGTTTTTCGTTATCGTTTGTAAGAACTTCAGTCTTCTTATCAGTTTCATTTTCGGGAACGGAAACTTCGTTCTTATTATCAGAAACTTCGGAAACTTCGGTTGTAATTTCGGTATCTTTGTTATCGGAATTAATGATACTGATTTTCTTGCTCTCCGTATCCGCAGGCTGTAAATCAATATTTTCGTTTTCAGTTAAACTACTTCCGATAGGTTCGGGCTGTTTAACAACTTCATTTGGCTGCACAGGTCTTCCGGGTATCGTCCTAGGTGCGGGTCTTGAAGGGCGTACGGGAACGGTTTTGACAGTTTCGATTTTTGAAATCTTGTGACTGTTGGATGTTTCCCTGATATTGCCGTTTCTTGCATAAACAGGTCTTTTAATGATAACCTGTTCAGGTTCTGCGAGGAATCCGGGTGAATCGAAAAATCCGATTGCAGCAAATAAAACATAAAAATAATTAACCAGATAAGCATATTCGCTTGTATTGAATTTAACGAATGTAAGAACAGCCGCAAAATCCAAAACAATAACAGCAAAAAGACCTCTGTCGGCTTCGTTTCTTATAAATGCAAAAATCGCTACGGCCGAAAAAATAAATATAACTATTCCTTCATATCTGGTTTCCATAGGCGAATTGAAAGTTAACGAAAGCCCGTTTGGTACAAATGAAAAGATATAGTTGAATACATTTGTCAAATGGTCAAAGCCGTTATTCGGTACAAAGTACAAAAAAGCAAACAGGAATGCAAAGAATGAAATCACATAAATAAGTATCTGAATGCCTCTTTTTTGGAAAATCAGATAAGCTTCCCTGTCATAAACCATTATCAATGAGGTAACGGTTACGACAAACAAAGATATACCCAAAATATCACACATTGCGATAAAACCGGATAAAAGTCCGAGCCCGGCAAAAATCAGCAAATGATAATTTTCGGTAATTTTTCCGTTTGTATTTAAATCATTGACAGTGAACAGAAAATATATATATCCGGCGAACAAAAATGCAATCAGTGCATCCGGAGACATTGTCATTGTCGCATTTATTGAAAAAGGTAAAAATGCTATAAGCAAAAATACCAAAAGCCCATATCTTATTCTTAAAGATTTTTTTAAAGCAAAATATGAAAACTCGGCCACACCCACCTGAAGCAATGCATTAAAAGCATATATAGGATAAGGAGTAGCGCTTATTTTGCATAAAAGTCTGCAAATCGATGCGTATGCATATGACAAAAATGTCGTATCGTTTAAATCGTTTGAGACATTCAGTGCATAATTATAATATATATTGTTGATATCCTCTCCTATTTTCGAAGTTATGACGAGTATTCGAAGGAATATCATCATAACAGGTACGAGAATAACAATAATTGTCTCTATAGACTTCGGAAATACAGGCAGTTTCTCCGGAATATATTTTTCCGGAATGCGGGGAACCACAAATTTTACAATCAAAACGACAAGCGCTGCAGCCACAAAAACAATAGCGTATCTTATTAACATCGGCAACAATGCGCCGTTGTCGGAAGATACGGGATTTAAACTGACGGAATAAAGACCGATTCCGCAAAAAAAGATTAAAGCAAATATCACATATAAAATATAATGATATATGTTTTTTCTTGTAAGCATTTAGTCTAACCTTCCAATTTAAGCCTGTAAATGTGTCATTCGATATATTTGTCGATATTGTATCTCGGACGTCCTTTGACTTCCATGTATATTTTGCCGATATATTCACCGATTAAACCGATGGAAATAAGCTGTACTCCTCCAAGGAACCAGATACTGACAATAAGAGACGTCCAGCCCGGTTCGACTGTCAGGAAAATAAACGAAATCAAAGCATAAATCAAAGCAGCCATGCTGAGAAATACGCTTATAACTCCGAGTAAAATAATATAACGTATGGGTTTTACGCTGAAGGATGTAATTCCTTCGATTGCAAGTGCAAGCATTTTCTTTAAAGGATATTTGCTCTCACCGGCAACTCTGACTTTTCTGTCATAATAAACGCAAGCCGTTTTATATCCGATCAAAGGGACAATACCTCTGATATAGAGATTCTCTTCTTTGTATTTGTAGAACTGTTCAAGAGCTCTCTTTGACATCAGACGGAAATCTGCATGATTGTAAATGGTCTTTGCTCCGAAGAAATTCATGAGTTTGTAGAAAGACTGCGCGGTAAATCTTTTGAAAAACGTATCCGTCTTTCTCTTGTTTCTGACACCGTAAACAATGTCATTTCCCTCATGATACAAATCAACCATTTCATCGAATACTTCAATGTCATCCTGAAGATCCGCATCAATAGAAATGGACATATCGCAGATATCTTTGGCAAAGTTGAGTCCTGCGGTAAGTGCGAACTGATGTCCCACATTGCCCGCAAGTTTAAGTCCTCTGACTTCTTTATGTATTTTGTTTTCGTTTTCGATTAATTCCCATGTTTTGTCTTTGCTTCCGTCATCCACAAAAAGAAGAAAAGAATCAGGAGAAATCTTTCCTTTGGAAATCAAATCCGAAAGCTTGTTTCTTAAGCTTTCGAAAGTAATCGGAAGCATTTCTTCTTCGTTATAGCAGGGAACAATTATCGAAAGAATATCCATATCCGGCTCCTATTATTTTAAGCTTGAAAAAGCCTGTTCAAGGTCTGCAATAATATCATCCGCATTTTCGATTCCGACAGAGAATCTGATTAAATCGGGTTTTACGCCTGCTTCAAGAAGCTGCTCGTCTGTCATCTGGCGATGAGTATGGCTTGCGGGATGAAGAACGCATGAACGTGTATCTGCAACATGAGTAACAATAGCAATGAGTTTAAGGGAATCCATGAATTTAATGCTTGCTTCTCTTCCGCCCTTAATACCGAAGGTAAGTACGCCGCATGTTCCGTTGGGCATATATTTTTTAGCTCTTTCGTAATAAGGATCTCCTTCGAGGCCGGGATAATTAACCCATGCAACGTTTTCGTTGTTCTGTAACCATTTAGCAACCTTTAATGCATTCTCGCAGTGTCTTTGCATGCGAAGATGCAATGTTTCAAGGCCCAGGTTAACGTAAAAAGCATTCTGAGGAGACTGAATGGAGCCTAAATCCCTCATAAGTGTTGCGGTAGCTTTAACGATATATGCAGCCTTTCCAAACTGCTTGGTATAAACGGTTCCGTGATAAGATTCATCGGGATAGCAAAGTCCCGGGAATTTATCGGGATATTTGGTCCAGTCGAAATTGCCCGAATCTACAATGCATCCTCCGACCGAAACTGCATGTCCGTCCATATATTTTGTTGTGGAATGTGTAACAATATCCACACCGTATTCAAAAGGTCTGCAGTTAACAGGTGTAGGGAATGTATTGTCAACGATCAAAGGAACGCCCGCTTCATGAGCAGCGGTAGCGAATTTTTCAAAATCAAGAACAACCAGTGAAGGATTGGAAATTGATTCTGCAAGAACGCACTTTGTATTCTCTTTGAATTCTTTTCTTAAATCATCCAAAGATATTTCGGGATCTACAACTGTAGTTTCTATACCCATCTTTGCTATGGTGGTTGTCAAAAGATTGAATGTACCGCCGTATAAAGCAGAACTGATAATGATATGATCACCGGCTTCTGCAAGATTGAAAACAGAATAAAAGTTTGCTGCCTGTCCGGAAGATGTGAGCATGGCTGCTGCGCCGCCTTCCATATCGCAAATCTTGGCAGCTACAAAATCATTGGTAGGATTCTGAAGCCTTGTATAAAAATAACCTGATTCCTTTAAGTCAAATAAATCACCCATCTGTTCCGAAGTGTCATATTTGAAAGTTGTTGACTGATAAATGGGTAAAATTCTTGCCTCGCCTTTTGAAGGCTTCCAGCCTGACTGTATACATTTTGTTTCAATTCTGTAATCGCTCATTTTCTTAGACCTCGTAATTTAAGTATTTTATTCTTCGTCCCAGTTGGTATAGACGTTTTGAACATCATCATCTTCATCAAGCAGATCAAGTGTTCTCTGAAGATTCTTGATGGCTGTTTCATCATCAAGTTTTACATAGTTTTGAGGAAGCATTGTTACCTCGGCCTGAGCCATGGGAATCTTATTCTCTTCCAAAGCCTTGATTACATCGGTAATAGCATCGGGAGCAGTAATAATTTCAAAACTGTCCTCTTCCTCCGAAAAATCATCGGCGCCTGCATCAAGTGCAATCATCATAAGATCGTCAGCTTCCATGTCGCACTCTTCTTTGTCGATAATGATCTGACCGCATTCATCAAACATATATGATACGCAGCCCTGAGTACCGATATTGCCCTGTCCTTTGGTGAAAGCAGAACGAACATTGCTTGCGGTTCTGTTCTTGTTATCCGTAAGGCATTTTACGATAATTGCAATACCGTTGGGGCCGTAACCTTCGTATGTACACTGTTCATAAACAACACTTGAGCCTTCTCCGGCAGCCTTCTTGATACCACGATCGATTGTATCGTTTGGCATGTTGTTTGCTTTTGCTTTTGCAATAACTGCAGCAAGTTTATAGTTATTGGCGGGATCGGGTCCGCCTTCTTTAACGGCAACGGCAATTTCACGGCCTATAATTGTGAAAATCTTTCCTTTTGCCGCATCATTCTTTTCCTTTTTGTGTTTAATATTGGCAAATTTTGAATGTCCAGACATAAATTCCTCCTAGTGTTACGTAAAAATCAACAACATATTATATCATTTTGAAGCCTGTTTATCAATAAAATTGACGTCATTCTTTTGTTCTTCGCTGGTTATTTTTGTAACAAAAACCGTTTTGATTATGTGATTCTCGACCTGAAGCAATTTGAACGAATATCCTTCGTATTCAACCTCAGATTTATCGTCATTTTCAGGTATGTAACCGAGTTTGTTGATTAAAAAACCGTTAATGGTTTCAATATCGGTATCTTCGCACTCAAAATCGATTTTTAAAAGTTCGCTTAATTCTTCGAGCGGAGTCAGTCCGTCAATCTCATAACTTTTTTCGCCTTTGAGCTCAACAAAAGTTTCTTCCTTGTCGTATTCGTCAAGAATATTTCCTACGATTTCTTCAAGAATATCTTCCATCGCAACAAGTCCGCTCGTTTGTCCGTATTCGTCAATTACAATGACCATCTGAAGTTTGTCGTCTTTCATTTTTTTGAAAAGATCGTCAATCTTTCTGGTCTCCGAGACGAATCTTGCTTCTCTTAAAAGCTTCGGATATCTTTTTATCGAACCGTTTCTTTGCTTGTTGGCATCCTGATATCTTAATGCATCCTTCAAATGCAAAATTCCGATAATGTGATCCAGGTTGTCTATATAAACCGGGTATCTGCTGTTACTGCCCTCAAGCATTATCTTTATCGCATCGGAAAGTGTGGTATCCGCGTTGATACCGACAATGCTGTTACGATTGGTCATAATATCTTTGGCTTCCTTGTCGTTAAGTTCAAAGATATTGTTAATCATTGTAACTTCGTCATCTTCGATAAGACCCTGATCGTTTGATTCCTGGACCATGGAAAGAATGTCGTCTTCTGTTACTTCATCATCCCTGTTATATTTGTTTTTGCCGATAAGATTAAAGAAAACAGTCAGTAAAAAGTTAGAAAAATCCGAAATCGGAACCATAATCAGCGATAATTTAAGCGAAAAAAGCGTAAATGCGGCTTTCGTGTATTCCGATGAATGACGTACGATTTTTCTCGGAAGAAGGAAAAACAAAAGAAAGTTAATAAAAAGAATAATGACAAAAAATGACACGACACAGACCGCAAAGAGCAAAGTCGAAGCGGAATTTGAAAAATCGGCATCCTGAAAAAGCAGTTTTATCAATGCGGATAATATCGTTTCAATCGGAATAAACATTAAAATATTAACCGTAATCAAAGCAGCATGAAAACGATTTTCATACTTCGAACGATTTTCAAGAAAGACGGTTAATGTCTGAACATTGGGCAGAGAGATTTTATCGCTTATTTCTTCGAGATCGTTCTCGGTAAAATCCTCCACAACGCAAAGACTGACCGAAAATAAAATTTCGGCCAATACAAGAATAAAAAGTATTAAATACGCTATCCAAAGTTCATCGAAATAAATGAAACCGGAAAGCAGAATATTATTTGTTGCTAGCATTCATAACCTCTAAAATAACACAATTGTTGTATATTCTGTCATCAACCTTAAGCGCAGCAAAAGCCTTTGGCATGTTCGCAAGAATATCTCTTGCCGTAGTACAGAATGCGGTAAGTTCTTTTCCTGCAAATTCTCCTGCTCTTCCGTGAAGATAAACAGCGGTATTGACTCCTCTGAATGGATATTCTTCGTTGATAATAAGAGAAGCAATCATACCTGCAAGAATATCTCCGGAGCCCGCTGTCGAAAGTGCCGAATTACCGGATTTGTTAATATATAAATCCGTACCGTCGCTGACTCTTGTCGATGAATCCTTAAATACAGTAATAATGCCGTATTCCTTTGCAATCTTTAAAGCAAGTTCATCAAGATTGCCTTTGACTTCTTCTCCCTTAAGACCACAAAGACGGGCAAGTTCAAGAATATGAGGAGTAATGACAACGCATCGCTCCTTCCCCTTGTTGTATAAAGGATGACTTTCATCGGCTTTAAAATCGTCTTTCAGAGCATTCTGGAATTTGTATTTAACGGAAATTGAATTTAAGGCATCCGCATCGACAATGATATTGCCGTTAAAGTTTTTAAGAATATATTCTGTTATTTTAAGAGTATCTTCCCTGATGCCGAGTCCCGGTCCTATTACAACGGAATCCGTTTTCTTTAAAAGCTTGTCGAGCTTATCCTTAAAGAAAGTATCCTTTTCGTCGAATACGGGATGTTTGATATTGTCGAACCAGTCAAATATGGCTTCGGGAATAAGAACTTTAAGTGATTCGATATTGTTTCTGTCTGTAAAAATATTTACAATTCCGCAGCCGCTTTTTAAAGCTGCCATACTACAAAAGAAGACGCATCCGGACATACTCTCGTTACCTGCTACAACGAGGACACGTCCGAATGTGCCTTTATTGCCTTTTTCGTTTCTTTTGTTTAAATGTGGATTATAATTCATGATTAGTGAAGCTTATTCTCATCAGGATTATATTTCATATCAAAAATCTCTATTACATCGGCTCCGAATATATCATGCATAAATGCATATAAATCCTGAATCCTTTTCTGCTTTTCCTGCTTTCTTACAACTTTTTTCTTTAATTCGACTCGAATTTCATCAATCCATTGCGAAATCTCATTAATCTCTTCGGTGCCTTCTTTTATATCATCATAACACACTTCCATTGTTGCAAGCATCAACTTTTTATTAATTTCGTTAATTTCGTTGGGAAGATCGAGAGCTTCGTCCTGATAACTTTCGAGCTTTTGATTGCAATCCTCGACAAGTTTTTTGTTTTCTTCGATTTTTGCCGAATCAACCGATTCGGAATCCATGCTTGACGAACGGATTTCCTCCATCAGTTTATTCTTAAGAGCTTTGATTTCTTTGGTCTCGGTATTAATCTTGCCCTGTCTTTTTAAAAGTTCATTTAATTCTTTTTCCAATGATTTGATTTCCGAATTGGAATCAATCTGCGTAAAGAGTCTGTGCCATTTATGGTCAAGAGTTAATACGGGTACCTTTTTGCCTTCCAATGCCGGTTTGTAAACTTCATCACTTCTCGACATTAAAATCCCCCCTTATTCTTCGTCGTCGTGGATTTTGAATGACAATTTCATAAGGCTGTCCGAAAGATGCACATTTTCAACATGAATGGAATCGGGAACATCAAGGTCAACATGTGCAAAATTCCATATACCGCAAATATTGCATTCAACCAGTGTTTTTACAATTTCCGTCGCACCCTGCTTGGGTAAAGTAAGCACGGCAATATCTATGTTGTTTTCTTTGATAAAATCGGCAATCTTCGAAGTATGCATTATTTTCATACCGCGAACAGTCTGACCGATGATTTCTTCTTTGCAGTCAAAGATTCCTTTTACAAAGAATCCTCTTTTTTCGAAATTCATGTAATTGGCAAGAGCCTGACCCAAATTACCGGCACCGATAATTATAAGATTGTGTTTTTTGTCGAGGCCTAAAATCTTGCCGATTTCTTCATAAAGGTAATTGACATTGTAACCGTATCCCTGCTGACCGAATCCGCCGAAATGGTTAAAGTCCTGTCTTATCTGGGAAGCCGTTACGTTCATTCTTTTGGAAAGTTCTCCCGAGGATATTCTTTCCATTCCTTCATCTTTTAAATCGCCCAAATATCTGAAATATCTCGGAAGTCTGGAAATAACAACCTGAGATATGTTTTTTCCCTGCATGTTTAACCCCTTAATATATGCCAAATTGTAGTTTATTTCGTTAAAAAAAGGGCGACAAAAACACACTTGCCGCCCTTATTTGAATTATTTTACTCTTCTTACTCTGAATACGCCGTCAAGAGCTTCGAGCTTTGAAATAATAGCATCGATGTCAGCACTTTCGGAATCGATCATTGTATAAGCATAATCTCCCTTTGACTTGTTAGTCATATCGGAAATATTGATGTTTAATTCGCCGAACATGGCTGTGAACTGTGTGATCATGTTTGCAATGTTCTTATGGAAAATTGCAACTCTGGAAGCCTGTGAGCAGATTCCCATGTCACAGTTGGGATAGTTAACTGAATTGATGATATTACCGTTTTCAAGATAATCCTTCATTTCTTTAACTGCCATCTTTGCACAGTTGTCTTCGGATTCTTCTGTTGAAGCTCCAAGGTGAGGAATTACGATGCATCCGTCCTGACCTGCAGTCTTGGGATTTGCGAAATCGGATACGTACTTACGAACCTTGCCTGCTTTGATTGCTTCAAGCAAAGCTGTTTCGTCAACAAGTACATCACGTGCAAAGTTGAGAACGAAAACGCCGTCTTTCATCTTGGAGAAAGCTTCTGCATTAATGTAATTCTTTGTAGAATCCATGGCGGGAACGTGAATAGTGATGAAATCACAGTTCTCGTAAATTTCATCAAGGCTGTTTACATGCTTGATATCTCTGCTTAAGCTCCATGCAGCATTGATGGAAAGATAAGGATCGTATCCGTATACTTCCATGCCGAGGCTCTTTGCAGCATTGGCAACTTTAACACCGATAGCGCCAAGTCCGATAACACCGAGCTTCTTGCCTTCGATTTCAGTACCTGCGAAAGCCTTTTTGGCCTTCTCTGCAGTTTTTGCGATATTCTCATCAGCCTTGTTTTCTTTAACCCATTCGATACCGCCAACGATATCACGGCTTGCAAGAAGCATGCCTGCGATAACGAGTTCCTTTACACCGTTTGCATTGGCGCCGGGTGTATTGAAAACAACGATACCTTTTTCAGCGCACTTATCAAGAGGGATGTTGTTAACACCTGCACCTGCTCTTGCTACGCAAAGAAGCTTGTCTGAAAGCTCCATGTCATGCATAACGGCACTTCTTACAAGAACGCCGTCTGCATCGGCAAAATCATCTGTTGCAACATAATTTGCATCAAAATTATCAAGACCTACCTGAGCGATAGGGTTAAGGCAATTATACTTAAACATTATGCATTCTCCTTCTCGAACTTCTTCATGAATTCAACAAGTTTTTCAACACCTTCAATGGGCATGGCGTTGTAGATGGATGCTCTCATACCGCCGACGCTTCTGTGTCCTTTAAGGTTAACAAATCCTGCTTCAGTAGCTTCCTTGATGAACTTGGCTTCCATTTCAGCCTTCTTGTCTGCATCGTCAATCTTGCATACAAAAGGAACGTTCATTAAGGATCTGTCTTCCTTTACAACGGTACCCATGAAAAGCTTGGATTC
>DFEM01000018.1 GCA_002369155.1 Lachnospiraceae bacterium UBA3802
CGAGGTTACCTGTGGGCTCGTCGGCTAAAAGAAGCGCGGGATGATTTATAAGAGCACGGCCGATGGAAACTCGCTGCTGCTGCCCGCCGGAGAGCTGGTTTGGAAGATGTTTTAATCTGTCTTTAAGTCCGAGCTTTTCCACGAGATCTATCAAGAGCTTTTTATCGGGTTTCTTACCGTCTAAAAGAATCGGAAGAGTCATGTTTTCTTCGACATTTAATATGGGAATCAGATTGTAAAACTGATAAATGAGACCAATCTGTCTTCTTCTGAAAATCGCAAGGTTGTTTTCGTTTAACTTTCCGATATCCGTTCCCGAGATGATGACCTCGCCCGATGTCGGTGTGTCTACACCGCCGAGTATATGTAAAAGAGTGGATTTGCCGCTTCCGGAAGGACCGACGATGGCAACGAACTCACCCTGTTCAACATCAAAGGAAACATTTTTTAAGGCATCTACCTTTATTTCACCTTTGCCGTATTCTTTACAGAGATTTTTGATTTCAAGTATTTTCATGTTGTTCTCCCTTCTATTCAAAAGTTGTGTTTTTAATCATTTTTTTCAAACGCGTTTTGTCAGATTTTTCATCTTACAAGAACATAATAAAAAAGCCATCTTACAAACAAGTGACTTTTTTATTACAGTTTTGTAATATTTTAAAATTCAGAACAAATACCTGAAAATATGCTAAAATAGGCATGTCACCGTATTGGTGACAAATGTTTACAGGGTGGTGCTTGATGTTTTTTCACCTTGGGGAGATACTAAAATCACATCTGCAGGTGAATAAACGAAAGGAACGGATTTGAAATGGTCGAATTTGGCGAACAATTAAGAAGAGCGAGAGAAGAAAAAGGAATGACCCAGCAATCCCTTGCCGAGAAGTTATTTGTAACAAGACAGTCAGTCTCAAGGTGGGAGTGCGGTGATCGTTATCCCGATTTGCTTACTACCAAAAAAATCTCCGAAATTCTGGAAGTGAGTCTTGACGACCTTTTATCCGGTAAAGAAATGGAGAAAGTAGTTGAAAGAAACCCTGTAATTGAAAATAAAGTAGCAAATAATATAATGATTGCACTTTATGCCGTAGTGGTATTATCAATGTTGATTCCGATATTTGATTATTTGTTAAGAATACCGGGAAGCAAAGAACCTTTTTGGGAATTATCTTATTATCCGAATGTTTACATCAGTTTGACAGCCGCAGCCATCAAAATCTTTTGTTTTGTTTTCGGACTTGTGAATGCGCTGAAAGGCATGTTTTCACCTAAGCGAATGGGCGCCGTAATTGTAGGAAACTATATAGCAATGTGCATTTCCGCATTTATGGTTTTACCGCAAATGGCAGGCATGCGTCTTTTTTCCTGGCAATCCCTTCACGGACTTTTCTTAAGAGGCATCGGATGGCAGACGATTGGCGCGTTAATGGTTTTATTACTTCCGAATGTTATCGGAGCAGTTGCGGCATTTTGTTATTTTCTTTGGGGCAAAAAGCAAACGGTCTGGCCGGTTTTGATTATTATTGCATCTGTGATTGAAATTACAATGACTGTCATAAGCAAAATAACAATACTTAATCATTACAGCGATATGTTTACGTTGAATCATTCTCTTAGCTTAATTTTAAACATTGCGATTTACGGATTATTCATTTTTCAGACCGTTACGCTTCTTATTAAAAGACAAAGAGTCAAAGCAGCAAGTGCTTCAAAAAACTGAATATTTCAAAAAAAGTGTCGGGAGTTTGTGAACTGCACTTTTCAGTTTTATTAAGATATTTATTTATCGGGAGCGTATTCCGTAAATGACATTACATCATTGCTCTGAATATCAGGTTTTTCTTTGGATTTTTTAAGATAAGCATCGTAAAATTCGATAAAGCATTTGCAGAGGTTTTCGTGCATTAGGTCTGCGTCGAGTTTTCCGGTCAGGCTTTTAATGGATATCATGTGCTTCATATCCGAGAAGCCGACATGTGCCATATCCTTAAAAATGACACTGTAAGCAGGAGCCTTGTGATCGATGAAAACCCTGGTTTCGGCTTTTAAGTTGCCCTTGCAACTTATCTGAAGGAAAGGCTTTTCCTGGATACGTCCGTGATTATCTCCAAAGGGAGCGCCGTCTATATTGATTCCGCAGACTATCTCGGGCTCATCGAAACAGAGTGCGTAGGCGGTGGCTCCGCCGAGCGAATGACCGCATGCCGCGATGCCGGGTGCAAAATCTATCATATCCGAAAGATTTTCCTTGGCATAATCTATGGCATTCATCGTATCTTTTTCCCATTCTGAAATTCTGCTTCGCACGAATGCGCAGTAAGTCTGCTGCAGTTTCTCGAACTTTTCTGCCAGTTCCCTGTTGTCTCCGTTATATTTTATGAGCTTGAATGCGTTAAAAAATCCTCCAAGCATCGGTTCATACTGTTTGTTTCCGATACCTTTCATGGCAAAAACATGGGAACCGTCGTCGAATTCTGTGCAGACGGCATCGTAAGGATGGCCTACGCTTATAACCACATATCCTTGTGAAGCAAGCTCGATGCAAAGAAACGAATTTCCCTCGCGGAAAGACAAAAGTCCGTGATTAAACATAATGAGAGGGAATTTTCTGCCTTCAATTCTCGGGGCATTTTCGTAACATTCCGAAATATTATCGCCTTCGGCGTCGGCTTTTTTGAAATTCACAGGGACATGCATACTTTTCCTAAGTCCAATGGCCATATTTTCGGTCATATATTTTGCCTTCGGAAGGTCTTTTACGGATTCTTTTAATACGGGATAGTAAACCCTGGCCGACACTTTTCTTTTGGCGCCGGGTTCAAGGGCCTCTTCTCTGTCGGTATAAACCGTATATGTAAATGTTCCGACTGCGTATTCGCCGGTGGGAGAGGGTCTTTTAGTCATTTATGCTACCTCCTGAAAGAAGAATAATTGATTTTGCCAGTGTCCTGAAAAGAACTTTTGGATCTGCTTCGGTTTGAGGCCCTTCATTTTTGTAGCAGGCATTAAGGATGCAGAATTTTTCGATGCCCGTGTATGAAGAAGATATATATAATGCGAGTTCTTCGGGTGTGACTTTCATGTTATAGCCGTTTTTTGAGGCGGCACTAATAATTCCGGGAACACTTTTTTTAAGATAATCCATATTCCCCGGAGTCTTAATTCCAGACATGATTTTGGCTGCTCTTTCGGGTTCGTTTATGGCTATCACTCCGAGATCGAAGTTGATTTTTTGAACGTCGAGAAGATGGGCTTTCATTGCTTCTGCCAAAATATCAAAGATTTTGAAAGTGATTTCCTCAAAAGAATAATCATTTTTTATAAGCTCTTCCATGGGCGTGATAATGTCGTATTCCGTCCGCATTCTTGAGACCATATCCGCAAAAATATCGTCAAGCCCGTTGTAGTAGCGGTAAATCGCACCCTGAGACAAACCCGTCTCGGCGATAACATCGGAGATTGTAACCATTTCCGCGGGCTTCCTCAAGCAGACATTATAAGCCGCATCCACTATCATTTTCTTTTTGTTTTCCGTATATTCGGGAGTAACTTTTGGCATTTTTTATCCTTCCTTTTCAAAAATGAAACAACTTTCATTTAATGAAACTTGTTTCATTTTAACTTCAATGTATTGCTTTGTCAAATAAAAATATAAAGATCGGGCAATATTGTAGTATAATGAATCAACGGATTTTTTATGAGACAAGGTGTGTCTCATTCAGTAAATATGGGCATTTGCTCGTTTTGTGTCCTGTAAAACAATCTGTGTCCGCGATAGGATGTAATCACAGAAAGGCCGAAGACGAAAAACAAAATCGGCGAAACAACAATTTGATTACAGGAGGACACAGTAATGAAAAAAGAAGTTATCTCAACAATTTTAAGAATGGTTTTTGCAGCAGCAGGAATAGTATTTATTATTATTTCGATGATTATGGATCAGGCACAGCCTTATCTTACGATAGGATTGGGATTTGTGGTTTTGGCAAACATAGTCTGCTGGGTGTTAACCGGATTTAACAAAAAGAAAGGAAACTAAAATGGATCAGCAGAAAATCGGAGCATTTCTTAAAGAATTAAGAAAAGAAAAAAATATCACTCAGGAAGAACTCGCAGAGAAAATGCTTGTATCCAGAAGAACAGTTTCCAGATGGGAAACGGGCTCGAACATGCCGGATCTTGATATCCTGATTGATATCTCCGAATTCTATGATGTTGATCTCAGAGAGATTTTGGACGGAGAAAGGAAAAAAGATCAGATGGATAAAGAAATGAAAGAAACCGTATTAAAAGTGGCGGATTTTTCCAATGAAGAAAAAGGAAAAGTCATGAGAAACATGCATATTTTGTTTATCACTGCATTTGTTTTAATGACAGTTTTACTCATAACATTCTTTGCGGACATATTTGCAGGACCCGTAATGGATTTCATTCAGGGTATAGCACTTGGCGTGGGCTACGGAATGATAGCACTTGGAGTCATCATAACCAGCAGATATGCAAGACAGATAAGAGAATTCAAATTAAGACTTCTTCATAAAACAAAAGAACTTGAAGATTAATCATAAAAGATAAGAGTAAGAGGTACATTTACTGAAATGTACCTCTTTTCATGCTTTTAAGCAGATTTTTCTTCCAGGATTCTGCCGATATGCCTTTTTTCGAAGAACATGTCTTTTTTGGCGATGACGATAATGACTGTCGCAATTAATACAACGATGGTTTCCACGCATTTGGTCTCGGGTGTCATGGCTATTTTTTCCTGCATAAAGTTAACGAAAAGATGGAAGATGATGCAGGCCAATATTGAACGGTTGCTTGCAAGATAAACCCAGGTAATGATAAATCCCATGGGAATTGCACTTACGAAGAAGTTGATTACAAACCATGGATTAACCATGAGTGAGGCCTGATAGGTGCCTTTGATGAAAATAAGGGGGAAATGCCAGAAGGACCAGATTGCACCGAAGATAACCGACTCCCAGAACCAGTTCATATAGTTGCCGATAGAATCCTCGCAGTATCCTTTCCATCCTATTTCTTCGAGGACGGAAGCTATGGTGATTGTAAACAGGGCACTTGCCACACCGACTCCCGTAAAAGAGAAATCCTTGGTAAAAGAGAACTGATCAAGGGACTGTCCGAAAAGCAGGGATAAAAGAATCGACCCGGCAACGATAAGGGCGAAAATGCCGATTGATAAAACCACATTTAACCAGTTAACCTTGTAAAATCCGAAGATCTTGTCGCGAAGGTCTTTTTTTAATGCTTTTGATTTTGAGCAAAGTATAAATACGGTTGAAACAACGGCAGGCGATATTAGACCCAAAAGCATCAGCACTACCGAAATATTCTCAGGCAGGAAAATCGCAGGTACCCAGAAAATCCAGGTAAAGAAGTAAGCTGCTGCGAAATACAGAACCGGGCGGTATTTATATGTGGTTGTGTTGGTTTTTTTAATCGTATTTTCTGAATTCATAATGATCTCCTTTTTAAATTTATCTGTTTTTTCGATGAGGTTTTAGCCTCTTTTTTAATGCTATTTGTATTCAGGCATTTATTTTGCCTTTTATCAAAGCACGAGGATTTATGCTTACATTAAGTTCGCTTCCATTCTCCAGATTTCTGATTTTTTTGGAAAAGAGAATCAGGGAAGATACCGCAATAAGCATAATTCCTGAAATTGCAATGACTTTTGCGGAGCCCCGGCCGACACCCATGTTGTTTATTTTTCCGAGACTGTCTGCCAAAACACCGGAGAATGCGTAGGCCGGAATGTATCCAAGCTGCGAGATAAATCCGATAAAGCCCCAGACACGACCCTGCAATTCATTGGGTATGTTGGTTCTGGCAAGGTAATCAAGACATGAGTTGGCGAAAGGGAGCATGGCGAAAAACAGAAATCCGAAAAAACAAACAAGTGTCACATTTTCTTCCAATGAAAAACCAACCATGAACAAACCTGCCAGAACCAGGGAAACGGACAGTATAACGGAATGGTGTTTACGAATACCGACAATTCCCGTTATAAGGGCTGTTACAAGCATTCCGAGAGCACATACGGTTTCTGAAATACCGAGTGTTTTGGAATCCGTAAAAGACAAAAGCAGGGGCTCAGATAAAATCTGGATGACTCCGATGAACATCGATATTAAGGCCGAAACCATAATAAGAAGCAGCACTCCTTTTCTGGAATAAACGCCATTCCAGCCTTCCAAAAGAATGGCTAAGAAGCCCTCTTTTTTTTCAATCTTCCTGTTTCCGATGCTTTTCTTTACGAAAGCCGTGGTGGAAAGAGTTATAAAAAATGTACAGATATCGATGATCAAAAGAAGTTTTATGTCAAAAGCACCGAGAAGCAGTCCCGCAATAAGAGGAGAGACCAGATACCTGGCGCTGCCGGAGAGGGAAGTGAGGCCGTTGGCTTTGGTATATTCCTCCTCGGAAAGCATATCCGTTACCGTTGCCCTGTAAGAGGGTTCGAGAAGTGAGGAAAAGACGGAACTTATAGATACACCGAGACATATCTGCCAAAGTGATGCTTCACCCGTCATCATGGTAATCAGAATATAAAGGATACCGAGAGCCGAACATCCGTCGCCAATCATCATAAGAAGCCTTCTGTCAAACATGTCGGCAAGAACACCTGCGGGTACGGAGAGTAAAAGTGTCGGTAAAAATCCAAGCAGAGTGACAAGCGCCATCTGTGCTGCGCTTCCGGTACGGTTGAAAATATATACGCCCAGACCGAAACTTGTGAGTCCTCCTCCTATCTGAGAAATAAGATCACCGGACCAGAGAAGCAGGAATTTGGGGTAATTGCTTTTTTTATTCATAGTGCTCCTTTCCTGACCGACTGTCTGTCGGTAACATTGTTTTTATAAAGGAAACCCATAAGTTGCGGTTTCCTTTTGTTAAATGATTTCAAATTTATACATGCAGAATGCTTCTGTTTTCGAAATTTGCGTTAATTAAACAACTTCATCATTGTTTTTTGCAAACTGCCTTCCTTTGCTCCAAGCAGTCGCTCGGTGTTAATAAGGAAAGCAATGATTCTCTTTTTTGAACTTTCCGGAGATTCATCGTAATCGTCATCAAATGCAATCGTGGAGTAGAGGATAAGCATTTCCGTCGTTTCTTTGGGATACTTTACGTCAAATATTCCCTCTTTGTTTCCTTCATTAACAAGGTCTGTTAATATCGGCAATACACCTTCAACCAGAGATTTTTGCATTTTTTGATGCATCAACGCGTTCTGAGGTTTATGCACCAGAGTGATTATTTCGTTACCGATATCCGTATTAACACGAAGACTTGAAATGGTCATTACGATTCTTTCGACTATCGGTACACTCTTGTCTTTGGCAACCGCCTCGGCTCTTGCAATGAGAGATGAATTGATTCGATCAATCATTGCATTTAGGATGTCTTCCTTGGATTTAAAGTGGTAATAAAGAGTTCCTCTTGCAATTTTAACTTTGTCGAGTATGTCATTGGTGCTCGTCTTGTCGTAGCCTTTTGTTACAAAAAGCTCTTCGGCGGCATCAAGTATTTCGTTTCTTCGCTCGGCTGCTTCTTTGACGACTCTCATGATTAATCCTTCATTTCATGGCATTTTTTGATGCTTTTTACACACAACCGACAACCTGTCGGTTAATATGATAATACTCATTTTGGGTTATGCTGTCAATACTTAAAATTTTTCTGATAAAAAAGACTTCCGCAAAATCTGCGGAAGTCTCATTTTACTTATTCTTTTAACTCTTATTTGATTACGTCTACGCCGTATTTCTCGCCGAGCTCTGCAAGCTTGCCGTTAGCTACAAGCTGGTCGATTGCATTGTTTACAATCTCTACTGTCTTTACATCTTCAAGTCTGAAGCCGATAGCGTATTCCTCGCTCTGAAGGCTTGCACCTTCAAGAATCATAAGATCGCTGTAATCTGTATCTTCGTTGATAACAGCCTTGGCAAGTGTTAAGTCAAGTACTGCAGCATCGCATGTGCCGGCCTTAACTTCAAGAAGTGCATCCTTCTGAGCACTTACGCCAAGATAAGTACCTGTTGAAAGATGTGCGTCTGCTTCGATAGCACTCTCACCTGCAGAACCGCTCTCTGCACAAACCTTGATTCCGTCCATAGCTTCAAGAGATGTAAACTTATCAGCGTTTGCCTTGTTGATAACAACTACCTGTTCGTTAACAACGTAAGACTTTGAGAAAGCCATGTTTGCTTTTCTCTCTTCTGTAACGGTAAGACCGTTCCAGATGCAGTCGATTGTTCTCGACTTAAGCTCAACTTCCTTCTGATCCCATTCGATTTCCTGGAATTTAACGGGAACACCAACGATATCGGAAACAGCCTCTGCAAATTCGGTATCGAATCCGATAAGTTTGCCGTTTTCATCATAGTAGTTCATCGGCTCATAAAGAGTGATTCCTACAACCAATTCATTTTTGTTTTTGATATAGTCCCAGTCTGTCGCAGCGCTTGAACCGCCTGTACATCCTACAAGCATGGAGCCCATCATTGCTGCCATTAATAATACGGATAATAATTTCTTCATTTCTATCCTCCTAAATAATTCTTTTATCCTTTTTCGGATAATGCAGTATTTCCTGTTTACCAAATACAATCCGAAATAAAGCAGTAACATACTACACGCATATTCGGATTTTGTCAAACGAGAACCGGTTTTGATTTTTTTATGATAAAAGAAAAAATTTTAAAAAGGTATTGACAGCAACTGTATATTGCTGTATATATAACACATAAACAGTTGTGAGGTAAAAATATGAAATTACTCCAAAACAGCGGAATACCGATTTATAAACAGATAAGTGAACAGTTAAAGGAAGAGATACTTTCCGGGAAAATAAAAGAAGGAGAATACCTTCCTTCAATAAGAGGCCTGGCGCAGGACTTGCGAACAAGTGTCATTACGACCATTAAAGCATATGAGGAACTTGAAAGCGAGGGACTCGTAACCGCGGTGCAGGGCAAAGGTTTCTATGTCAATGCGCAGGACTCAGAACTTTTGCGTGAGCAGCATATAAGAAAGGTCGAGGATGACTTGACTCAGGCCATCAAGGCTTCCAAAGTTGCGGGAATGAGCGAGGAAGACCTGATTGAGACACTCAAAGTCCTTATAAGACTCTCGAATGAGGAGTAACAGGATTACAAAGTGTTAAAGCGAATCACAACAGACCGCAAAGGAATAAGGGACCAAGAACAGAACCAACAGATTGGAGACAGACATGAATTATACAGACGTTATTACAGGAAAGAATATTAATAAGAAATTCGGAAAATTCGAACTGGATGTTCCCGAACTTCATATTCCCGAGGGATTTTCAACGGCTCTCGTAGGAGAAAACGGCGCCGGCAAGACAACTCTTCTAAACATCCTTGGCGGAATCAGAAGAGACAATAAAGGCGAAGTCTGTTATTTTGGGGATAAAAAGATAGACGATGAGGGCGTGATGGAGCGAATCGGATTTACAGGGACTAAGAATTATTTTCTTCCTCACTGGAACGGCAATCAGATAAGGGAACTCTCGGATATGCTTTTTGACAACTTTGATAAGGAAAAGTTTGATGCCATCTGCAAATCCTTAAATATCGACGATTCGGTATTCGGTGCCAAAGCCAAGAGCGTATCAAAGCTTTCCGACGGTAATCTTATGAAGCTGATGCTTGCGACTGTTTTTGCGAGAAAGACAGATTTGCTTATTTTAGATGAGCCTGCATCTCCCTTAGATCCTTTGATGAGAGATCTGCTTGGCGATATTTTACGAACATATATTGCGGAAGGCAACGGCAAAAGAAGCATTCTTTTTTCCACACATAATATCTCCGACATGGAAGACGTAACGGATTATATCATCGTGATGGATGACGGC
This sequence comes from Lachnospiraceae bacterium UBA3802, assembly GCA_002369155.1. Classification (GTDB taxonomy): domain Bacteria; phylum Bacillota; class Clostridia; order Lachnospirales; family Lachnospiraceae; genus UBA3766. The sequence goes on from DFEM01000018.1 coordinate 9,902, forward strand.
AAAATCCTCGAGCAGGGATTCGTAACGGATATCAAAGAAAAGTACGTCATTGTAAAAGGCGACGGCGAAGCCTCGGATGAACTTAAGAAAAAAATGATTTCCGTAACCTCAGGCAAATACGGATTTGAGGGAATGGCTCTCGCGGAAAACACAGAAAGCTTTACAGGCATGAATATATCTTTCGAAACTCCGGATCTTTTTAAGATCTGCGTGGCATTGCTTAAGCAGAATTCCAAACTTTCGATGCCTGTATTGTAAAAGGAGAAGTCTATGTTTAAAACTATCAGACAATACAAATCATATACTTCAAAAAATGTGATGGCAGCAGCTTATATTCTTTTTCCGGCAGCGATTTTTGTATTATTGGTGACTATGGCTTTCTTTGGCAGGAATACCGAGGTGCAGACATTCAGGACTATTTTAACCACCTTTTCCATTATGGTTTCGGTTTGGGCTTCTGTCGTGGTTTGTCTTTCGGATCGCTTCAATTTCGGAGCATTTCTTTCGGACAAATCGAGAATCGGAGAAATTGCCAGGACTTCATCCAAAGGAATTAAGATGATTAAAAGCATCACCTTGTGGGATATCTTCTCCAGATTGCTGCTTATAGTTATTTCTTCGGCGGGAATAGCAGTTGCAGGATATATAGGCCATCCCGATAAAGGATTAAAGTTTGCCATGATGTGTATTCTTTTCATACTGACCTGCCATTTAATAACCAGTCTGCTCGTCTGGATTTGCCGAATGATTGAAAACCAGACAATATCGACACTTATATACAGTTTCGGAATTTTGTATTTCTTTCCGGTTGCACTCATATTTATACTGCCGGAAGAAATAATACCTTCTTTTATATATACGGGTGCTGTTATTGGGCAAATAATTCTGGATGTAATCGTTAATTCAGCGGGAATGCTCCTTTTAAACAGATTTATAAAAAGAGAATGGTATAACGATGGAAAGGATAGAAAATGAAGATAAAAGAGACTGTGGGATTAGTTAAATATCTATATCAGTATAAAGCGATAGTTTTGTTACCGCTGATATTTATAATGAACTGTTTGATGTATATTTTTATGCCGGTCGGAGTAATGATTCAGGGATTAATGGTCAGCATAAGCAGCGTATATTTTGTTAATGTTATTTCACAGGTTTATGCCTCGGATATGGTTCAGTCGTCCGAAAAAGTGAAGAAAAATTATATTAAAAATCATACGGTGATGCTCTTAATCTCCAATGTAATTCATTTTATTCTTTTTATCGTACCGTCGGTTATTTTTATATTTTTAACATATGAAACTCCGAATGTGGCAGTTTCGTTTGTGCTTTTAAATTTCATCGTATCAAATATCGGCATATACATATCCGTATCCGTTATTTATAAAAAACAGGTTCTTGGAATTCTTATCCTTGCCCTTCCTTTGTTGATTTTCGGGTTACAGATGCCGTTATATTTTACGAACGCAATTAAGAATCACGGAAAAATCGGAGCAGAAGGATTGTCTTTCCTTCCGGAAATACAGATGTGGATGATAGTCGGACTTCTTATTGTGGCCGGTCTCGTTTGTATAGTATCCCCGTTTATTTACTATGGAATTTCCAAACTGATGAAAAATGTTCCGATGAGCAAATCCTACACGGACCGCCTCCCCTGGGGGAAGGTGTAACCGGCCGGGAAATTGACGTTTCAAAAACTGTCTCAAACGAGGCAGTTTTTGTTTTTTACAAATAAGAGGGAATTGTGTAAAATAGAAGAGTATGTAAAAACATTTATCTGAATATGGATAAGGAAGAAAAGAATTATGTTTCTTGAAGTAACGCTGCAACTTTTGGACGGGTTTAAATTAACCCTTTTAATATTTGCCCTGACTTTAATCGGGGCGCTTCCGCTGGGTCTAGTAATTACATTCGGAAGTATGTCGAAAATTAAATTCATAAAAGGTTTGACCAAGGGATTCGTCTGGGTCATAAGAGGTACACCTCTGATGCTTCAGATTATCCTTGTTTTTTATGGTCCGGGACTTATTTTCCATACGAACGGTGTCGGCAGACTTCCTGCGGTAATAATTGCGTTTATCATCAATTATGCCTGCTACTTCTCGGAGATTTACAGAGGCGGTATCGAGAGTATTTCCCAGGGACAGTATGAGGCAGGACAGGTGCTTGGCATGACCAAGACGCAGATTTTCTTTAAGATTATTTTGGCGCAGGTTATTAAACGTATCCTCCCTCCGATGGGCAACGAAATCATTACCCTCGTAAAAGATACATCCCTCGCCAGAGTCGTTTCCTGTGTTGAACTTCTTAAAGCAGCACAGGATATTGTCGGTCTTAAAGCAATCATCTGGCCTATCTTTTACATCGGCGCATTCTACCTGCTCTTCACCGGTGTACTTACAATTGTGTTCGGTAAGATAGAAAAGAAACTTGATTATTACAAAGGATAAAAGAATCAGACGTTGATACTCCAAACGAAGCAATATCGTTTAAAGAGTGTAAGAAAAGGATATAAAATGAGCGACGAATTAAAAGAAAAACCGGTTCTCAAAGTTGAGAATATATGTAAGAGTTTTGGCAAAGAAGAAGTTTTAAAAAGCGTTTCCTTTGAACTTAATAAAGGTGAAGTCCTTGCGATAATCGGTTCTTCCGGCGGCGGAAAAACCACACTTCTTCGTTGCCTTAACCAGCTTGTCATTCCCGATAAAGGAAAGATTACGGTTAACGGGGATGTAATTTATGATGCTGAACTCGGAAAAGAAAACGAAAAGAATTTAAGAACGAAAAGACTTCATTTCGGACTTGTGTTCCAGCAGTTTAATCTTTTTCCGCAGTACAATGTTTTCAATAATCTGACGCTTGCAGCAAGACTTTTGGCAAAGGAAAACAATAAGAAGAACGGCGGAAGTGCGGAAGATTTAAAAAAGGAATATGCGAGAATAGATGAGGAAGCAACCAAGCTTCTTGAGAGAGTGGGCCTTAATGAAAAGATGAAGTCATATCCGTGTGAACTTTCCGGCGGTCAGCAGCAAAGAGTTGCCATAGCAAGAGCACTCATTTTACATCCCGATATTCTTTGCTTCGATGAACCCACATCGGCACTCGATCCCGAGTTAACAGGCGAAGTATTAAGGGTTATCGAGGGACTTAAATCGGCCGACAACACCATGGTTATCGTTACTCATGAGATGGAATTTGCCAGAAGAGTAGCAAGTAAAATCATATTTATCGCTGACGGAGTAATAGAGGAAATGGGCACTCCCGAGGAAGTTTTTGATAATCCTAAGAGTGAGAAATTAAGGAATTTCTTCAGTAAATCCGTGGAAAAAATATAAAAGTATATAAGAAGAATTCATAACAAAGACAGTTTGGAGCAGGTCCATGGACGAAAGAATCAAAAAGCAGTTGGATTTTTCCCTTGAAATAGACAAAGAGAAAAACATATTCAGACAAACGAGTTTAAGCAACCACGGTCGTAAGGAAAACGATGCCGAGCATGCGTGGCATATGGCGATAATGGCATATGTATTAAAAGAATATGCCAATGAGGATGTGGATATTTCCAAGGTTATGCTTATGTGTCTTATTCATGATATTGTCGAAATCGACGCGGGAGATACCTACGCATACGACCCGGAGGCAAAAAAAACACAGCACGAAAGAGAAGAAAAGGCAAAAGAGAGAATTTTTTCACTTCTTCCCGAAGATCAGAAAGAAGAACTCTCGGCTCTGTTTGACGAATTTGAAGAGTGCGAGACACCCGAGTCCAAATTTGCTCATTCCATGGACAATCTGCAGCCCCTTATTTTAAACAATTCAAACAACGGAAGCGATTGGAGGGAGCACGGCGTATACGCTTCTCAGGTTTATGAGCGCCAGGGCAAGACACAGCTTGGGTCACAGAAACTTTTCGAAATAACGGATACAATCATTAAAGAAAACATAGAGAAGGGAAATCTCAAATAGGGCATGGAAGAAAAAAAGAAAAAAAGAATATGGCCGATCATTTTGATAGTCGGGGCAGCAGTGTTTCTTGCCGGAATTATTCTTGTTTTGCTTTTGGGGACAGCGGGAATCTATATATTCGTTACACAATCCCGAAAAAACTTTACCAACACTTATTCATATGCAAATCACATAGCAAACATGAATACAACCAATATGCCGACCACGGTCATTACGACCGGAGGGGCACCGTATGATTACACTTTTATAAACGACGTGCTTACAAAAGATGAGGCTTCGGTTGAAGCATGGATAAACAAATATTATCCCGGAAGTTCCATACAAAAAAATGTTTATTCGGATTCCGGTACTGCCTATTGGGTAGTTAATTCGACTTCTTTGATGAATTCTGTATCAATTGACGGAGTTATTGTTAATTACGATCATATAGAATTTCATTTAAGTGATGGATATGCCGAAGAAATAATGTTTATACTTGACCCTGATATAGGTGTTTTTAACAAAATGTACAGTGATTTTGAAGCTTTATACGGTCCGAAGCAGCCTTATGTGGGGAAGAAGGATATTATTACTGTGCTGACGCTTCCGAATTACGAGTATGTGTCATATGACTGGTATGAAAATGATTTTGACGGATATTATTCTTTGCGTCTTACCAGATCAAATAATCAAACAGGGGCGCAGAACCTGATAGGCATTTCAAAGAATTAGGTGTGAGAATAAATGAACGTTTTTGACATATCACAGGAAGTGTTTTCCTGCAAAGTTTTTCCGGGAGATCCGTCTCCCGTCAGAGAGAAAAAGTTAAGCATTACCGAAGGTGCGGTATGCAATCTTACGGCTTTTAACATGTGCGCCCACAACGGAACGCATGTAGATGCGCCATACCATTTTCTGAATGACGGCAAAACCATCGATCAGGTGGATCTGGATAAATTCGTAGGTCCCGCATATGTATGTGAGCATACGGGAGATATCGAAAAAGAAGATGCCGAAAACATTATTAAGGCAGCAAAAAAATGCAGTGAGGAAGCAGCAAATGCCCAAAATATCGAAAAAACCGATTGACAAAAGATATCGTATTGATATACTGAATTAACAGACATTAAAAAAGATTAGGAAAGGAGGACGAAAAAATGAAGAAATTATATGCAGTATCAACAGTCATTTTAACCGCGCATTTATGTAATGACGGCTTAAGATTTCTTTGCACGGATTTTGCTTTTCGTACTCCCGGTATTAATATATAAAGGCGTACGTTTTGAGTTTCGAAATCACTGTGCAAACAGTGATTTTTTTTTACCTGAATTGGAGGCGACATGAAAGACAACAAATTAACCCCAAACATTATTAACAAGATTAAAAACTACAAAATTTCGGAAAAAGACGTACTGTCAGTCTGCCCTGTTGATATTTCGGCGGAAGGTGAATATATCCTCGGATATGTTTTCTTAACAAAGCAGTATCTGGGTGTTTGCGAAAGCAAGGTTCCCGAAAACTATACACACTATTTCCGCGGTACCAAAGTCCATACCAAAAAAGAAGAGGAAGATTTTGCGGAATATGAAATAAAGCTTTTCGATCTTTCAAAAATTGAGCATGTGAATGTGGAACGTGCAATAGGAACCGCATGTCTTACAGCGGAATACGACACGGAAAAAACCAGAATAGCATCACTCAGCAATACATATCTGGAACAGATCAACAACTTTGTTCGTCAGTTAAATAATATTAAAAACGGCAAAGATTTGGATGACGACATTCCTCAAAACGAAAACGAAGAGGAAAATGAGGAAGATCTTTACTGTCCCATATGCGGGACAATGTATCCTGATGCAAAAAAGAAGGTATGTCCCAAATGTACCAATAAGGGAACCATATTTTTCAGAGTCCTCAGATACTTTTTTAAATATAAATTCCAGATTGCAATACTTTTTTCAACCTATGCAATATTTGCAGCAGTCGGAATAGCTTGGCCGTATTTAAGCGGAACGGTTCTTTTTGATTATATTCTCGAAAAGAATCCGGATTTTCTCGACAGATTCGGACTCGGCGGAAAATTTGTACTTGCCCTCGGGCTGCTTGCCATTGTTATGGTAGGATGCAGACTCATTACGGCATTGACAGATACGATTCAGATGGCACTTATGGCTAAAATTGCAACATCAACCGTAAGAGACATTAAATCTGATGTATTCGCGGCAATGAGCCGTCTGTCGCTTAATTTCTTTACAAGCAAACAAACCGGCGGACTGATGACAAGGGTAATAAATGATTCCAACAGAGTTACGGAATTCTTCATCGACGGAATTCCTTCCGTTCTGATCCAGGGTACAACGATCATTATTACGTTTATAGTAATGTACCGTCTTAATTGGCAGATGGCTTTGATTGCATGCATTTTGCTCCCACTTCTCGTATTTATGACCGTAAAACTTCGTCCCGGTCTCTGGTCCTTGTCAGGCAAGAGACACCGTGCGGAGAAAGCGGTTTCAAGCAAGGCAAACGATAACCTTACGGGTGCGAGAGTAGTAAAGGCATTCGGACAGGAAGATGCGGAACTTGAGAGATTTGTTCGTCCGAACAACAATTTAAAAGATGCCGAAATCAACATTGTAAAACTTAAAAACAGATTCACGATTCTCTACAGTCTTGTGCAGGAAGTATCAAGCATCTGGATCTGGATTATCGGTGTTTTCTTTGTACTTAAAACGAAATCAATCGACCTCGGTGTGCTGCTTACCTTTGTCGGTTATGTGGCACAGCTTAACGGACCGATGAACTTCTTTTCAAGAGTTTTCCGTATGTGGACCGAGAGCATAAATGCTGCACAAAGATTATTTGAAATCATCGATTCCATTCCCGAGATTGCAGAGAAAGAAAATCCCGTAAGGCTCATAAAACCAAGGGGAGAAATCGAACTTGAAAATGTAACTTTCGGATATAACGTAAGCAAGAATGTATTAAAAGGGATCAATTTAAAGGTCAAAGAAGGTGAAGTGCTTGGAATCGTTGGACGATCCGGAGCCGGAAAATCCACACTCGTCAACCTCATCTCAAGACTTTATGACGTTAAGGAAGGCTCCATAAAAATCGACGGAACTGATGTAAAAGATTTGGCTTTATCGGATCTAAGAAAAAATGTTGCGATGGTTTCGCAGGATACTTATATCTTTATGGGATCCGTGGCAAAAAACATCGCTTACGGAAATGAAGGAGCGTCAAGAGAAGAGATTATAAAAGCTGCAAAACTGGCAAGCGCACATGAATTTATTTCAAAAATGCCCGACGGATACGACACGATAATCGGCGCTTCGGGAAAGGATTTATCAGGCGGCGAAAGACAAAGAATTTCAATCGCTAGAGCCATACTGGCCAATCCGAAAATCCTCATTCTTGATGAAGCTACCGCGAGTGTTGATACGGAGACTGAAAAAGCAATTCAGAATTCGCTTAAATACCTCGTAAAGGGAAGAACCACCCTTTCGATTGCTCACAGACTTTCAACACTTCGTGATGCGGACAGACTGATAGTTATAGACGACGGAAGAATCGTCGAAGAAGGCACACATGACGAACTCGAAAAAATCGAAGACGGAATCTTCCATAAACTTAATGAATTACAGAACAAATCGCTTTCGGTAAGCAATTTCTGAGGCGAAGACAAAAGAATTACAAGGCAGGAGGGAAACATGGCAGAAAACGATTCTTTAAACATTTATGAAAAAGAAGCCGAGGAAATGACGGCGTTAAAGAAGATTACCGCTGAAAACAAATTTGAAAGAACAAGCGGCGGATTTATTAATTTAACTTTTGAAGGCGTGACATATGAAAGGGTAAAAGTAGTAAGGCTTTTCCCTTTCACCGATGCCAATAAATTTATTTCGATAAGACAGAACAATGATAAAGCCAAAGAAATCGGCATTATAGAAGATTTGGATGAGTTGAACAAAGAGACTAAAGAAATGCTGGAAGAACAGCTTCGACTCAACTATTTTACGCCTGTAATCGAAAAAATTTACAACATCAAAGACGAGTACGGATATGCATATTTCCATGTAAAGACAGATAAGGGAGAATGCAAATTTGCGATAAACATGGCATCAAATGCAGTGACCAAATTATCCGATTCAAGACTGATTATCGCGGACCTTGATGAGAACAGGTTTGAAATAAGAGATGTCAATGCGCTTACTCAAAAGGAACGAAGGAAACTGGATTTATTCCTGTAAGGGAAGAAACAACGGAGAAAAGACGCAATGATTTTATACTACAGCATACCGCATAAACTTGAAGAAATCATACCGTTTGAAGAAAACGAAAGAATTTATTATGCAGTTCCTTTCGACATAGACGATAAAGGAAACTGGATTAAAGATTCCTACCTGGTGGTCACCACCAAAAAGATTCACGTTTATGACGGCGAAAAAATAACAAATACAATAGAAATAAACAGATGTTCCAAAGCAAAAGCGGAGGCGAAAGTCGGCGGAGGAATTCTGGTTGTAACAACAGAAGGCGAAGATACCGTTGTCGTTCATTATTCGGCAAAGCATTTAAGCAGATATGCGTATATAGCCAGAGGTATAAACATTCTTATTTCGGGACGTTTCGAGGAAGTGGAAAGTTCGGAATACGAAAAGATCTGCCCTAAATGCGGCAGAGCTATTCCCGGCACCAAGAACTGTCCGAAATGCTCAAAAGAAGGCGGCTTTATCAAAGACTTTTTAAAGATGGCAAAGCCCTACAAAAAGGATTTCTTTTATGTATTCTTTTTGATGGTTATGGCTGCGGTTACAACTCTTTTAAATCCCGAGATTCAAAAGCATCTGATTAACGATGTGCTAAAAGGAAACGGCGGAATGAAGCAGGCATTGGTTTTGATTTTAATCATGTTTTCATTAAGCGTCGGAATTGTAATCGTCAATATTTTAAAAAGCAACGCATCAACAAGACTCGGTGCGAAGATATCGGCGGATTTAAGATATGCATTGTTTAAGAAATATCAGGAGCTGCCGCTTGCGTTTATTAACGACCGTCGTCCGGGCGAGTTGTTAAACAGAATCACATCGGACACAACCTATGTAAGAGAATTTATGGAAGACGTTTTCTGTAACCTTTTTGCGGTATTGTTCATCTTCATCTGGGATGTACTTTTCATGATGATTCTGAATATCAAACTGGCTCTTCTTACTTTCATCTTTGTTCCGATAGTCGTAGTAATGATTCTTGCTTTCAGGAGAACCGTATCGAGAATATTCCATTTGCAGTGGAGAAAACTTGATGATGTATCGAGTGATTTGCAGGATGTAATATCGGGAATGAGAGTAGTCAAAACATACGGAAGAGAGGCAGCGGAATCCGCGAGATTCAAGGCTCTTTCCGATGATTTTTCTGAAACGCAAAGAAGAAACGAAACATTCTGGGCGATATTTAATCCGATCATTGCATTCTTCATGGGAATGGGCTCGGTAATAGTCGTATACTTCGGCGGTCTTGATGTATTCTCAGATAAAATGTCTGCAGGCGAATTGTATCAGTTCATCACTTATACTCTTCTTTTGTTCCAGTACATCAACTGGATGAGCTGGCTTCCGAGAGAATTGTCCCAGTTAACGAGCAGTCTCGAACGAATTAACGATATTCTTCAGCAGGATGTTAACGCCAAGGATGAAAAAGATTTAACGGACATCGACATAAAAGGCGAGATCAAATTCGACCATGCAACGTTCGGATACAAATCATATCAGCCAGTACTCGAAGACATCAATGCGGTGATTAAACCCGGAGAAATGATTGGAATTGTCGGAGCTTCCGGAACAGGAAAGTCCACACTCATAAATCTTTTGATGGGTCTTTACGAAATAGATGACGGAAATCTTTTAATTGACGGAATTGATATAAGAAATATAAACAGAAAATCATATCATTCACAGCTTGGTGTGGTTTTACAGGAAACATTTCTTTTCTCGGGTACGATTATCGATAATATCAGATTTTCCAAACCCGAGGCGACCTATGAAGAAATAGTCAGAGCTGCCAAAACCGCCAATGCACATGATTTTATCTGCAATACACCTGACGGATACAATACGTATGTCGGCGAAAAAGGATATTCATTATCGGGCGGCGAAAGACAGAGGATTGCGATTGCAAGAGCCATTCTTACCAATCCCAAATTCCTTATTCTGGATGAGGCTACTGCCAGTCTTGATACGGAAAGCGAATACATGATTCAAAAAGCACTTGAGAGACTTACCGAAGGAAAGACGACGTTTGCCATAGCACACAGATTGTCTACTTTAAAAAAGGCCAACAGAATCATGGTTATCGACGGACATAATATTGCCGAAATCGGAACCCATGAAAATCTTTTGGAAAACAAAGGAATTTACTACAATCTTTACAAGGCACAAATCGGATAATCATTGGTCAATTATTTTATAGAAAGATTTTTGAATTAAAAAACCCGGATTTATGGAGGACTTCCAGCATCCGGGTTTTGTTTTTTAAAACAGAAATTATTTGTTACTTTACAAAGTCAGGATTTCTTCACCGAATATCCGAACTTCCCGATGTACTTGCCAAGACCGTAATATTCACCGTGTGAATATGCAACGAGCTTGGAGGAATTAAGTTCGAACTTGCCGTTTTCGTTCATATATTTATCATCGACTGTTACACCTACGACTTCGGCAATGAACATATCGTGACTTCCGAGTTCTTTTATCTCTTTTACCTTACATGCAAGGTTTAAAGGAGACTCTGCTATGGCGGGAGCACTCACTCCTTCTATATTTACGGGAGTCAGTTTCATCTCTTTGAATTTATCGATATCTCTTCCGGATTTTACGCCGCAGTAGTCGGTGGCAAAAGTCAGATCTTCGGTTACGAGATTGATAACAAATTCACCCGAATTTTTAATGATATCGTGTGAATAGCGTTCTTTTCTTACGGAAATCGATACCATAACGGGATCCGAACATATCGTTCCTGCCCATGCAACCGTAATTATATTCGGCTTCTTTCCTTCTTCTTTGCAGCTTATCATTACTGCAGGAACGGGATAAAGCATGTTTCCGGGTTTCCAACTTATCTTTGACATACATGACTCCTTTTTGTTTATTTCATAGAACAGTTTATAAATTTTAGAGGCGTTATTCAAGTACAATTTTGTTATCACCGGCAAGAGGTGTATAATAAAAAAGATTTTTATCCATAAAATCATATTTTAAATTCGTATAGGATTTATAAAAAGATTCGGAGGATTTGAAAAATGAAAAAAATTGTTACAATATTAAGTGTATTAATGGTAATGCTTTCTTTTGCGGGATGCACCGCTCCCATGTCAAAGGAAGCCGCGATAAATGAATTAAAGCAGAAAAATACAACGATGTTTACCGCAAGTAATATATATGGAGGAATGGCTCCCGACGGGGATTATCTTCATTCGACAAGTTACGAGATTATGTATGACGGTACGGTTAACATTAAGTATTCCTTTTCTGTATCAGGGGATACATATGTCAGCACGACAATAAGCGATGATGATTACGCAGAGATTTATTTCAGATCCGTAAAAGCGGCAAAAGAAAATGATTTCGAGAATTATTATATCGACGGATTTGACGGCGGAATCTGGACAATTACATTTTATGATCCCGATACTTCAAACCCGACACAATTGTTGAGCGGAGCTGTCGCAAGAGGAAACGAAACACTGGATACATATTTTTCGATTTTGAAAAAATTATCCGACCAGGCTCAATAAACCAAGAAAAAAATATAAAAGAATGAATCAAAAAGAACGAACAGAAAAAATAATAGAAGCATTGGACAAAGAATACGGAACGGATTATATCTGTTATCTTGAGCATAAAAACGCACTTGAACTTTTGATAGCAACGATTCTTTCCGCACAGTGTACCGATGCGAGAGTCAATACCGTAACGCCGATATTATTCAAAAAGTATAAGAACGCCAAAGCGTTTGCCGAAGCGGATTTGGTGGAACTTGAGGAAATTATCCATCCCCTCGGGTTTTACCATGCAAAGGCTGTAAATATCATCGGATGCTGCAAGAAACTCTGCGAAGAATACGGTGGGGAAGTGCCTTCCGAAATAGAGGATTTAACAAGTCTTCCCGGAGTAGGCCGAAAAACCGCCAATGTGATTCGAGGCAACATCTATCACATCCCAAGCATCGTCGTTGACACACATGTCGGACGAATCAGCAGAAAGCTTGGCATTACCAAAAAAGAAGATCCCAAAGACGTCGAGTTTGACTTAATGAAAAAAATTCCAAGGGATCACTGGATCCTCTGGAACATTCATCTTATTACTTTGGGCCGGACAATCTGCAAAGCACCGACTCCCAAATGCGAGAATTGCTTCCTTCGCGAATACTGCCCGACAGGAAGCAAGAATCTTAACCGGGGAAACTAATCAAGAATTTCGAGAATGCTTTTTTCTTTATCTTCGCTGCTTGGAGTTATATCGTGAAGATAGTTGAGAATGGGGCCTTTGGTGAGGCCTGTTAACAAAGATGCGGAGGAGGAGAGATAATTGATTTTGGAATAATCTTCTTCCTCCAAATAGATAGATGATAAAAGCTTGTATGTACTGATGGCGTCGGATCCGGAGGAAACGGCAAATTCGAGCATGTTTTTGGCGGTTTCCTTATCGCCTGAAGCCATAAAGTATTCACCCATGGATTGAAGGGTTCTGATTAAAAGGACGAAGTTTTGGTCGTACAAAGTCAGTTCGGGAAGGTTGGCTGCCCCGTAGGTTAACTTTAAATCCGTGTTTGAGATGTTTGAGAAATTGACGATTTTGCTGTCTTTTAAATGTTTGAATGCCGTCAGTGCGTCTGAAAAGGCCTTGGGTGCATTCTCGTCGGCTTCTATAAATTCGCCTTTGTCATTGAGGAAAGGCATGTATATTTCTTCGGGAATTACAATGTAATGAAGGTCATCGAGGGGAACTTTTCTTGTGTTGTCCGCCTCGGCTTCTCTTGCCCAAAATGCTTTTTCGGCTTTTTCACCCTTTTTATTGCTTTTTTTGATTTCGTATGCAAGCCAGATGCAAAAGACAACCACGCTTGCAAAAACGGGAAATATCATTTATAATTCCTTTCGTACACATATTGAGAGGTGCACTTATTATGATGAATTTACACACAAAAAAGTCCAAGACCATCATAGCGATAGTCGCCATTGTGCTTTGCATCGCGATGGTTGCTCCGTTTTTGGTATCTTGGTTAACCTAAGAAATGGTGATATTCCAACATGCCGGTCGTGTGCTTCGCATGCAAAGAGTTTCGTACGTAAAGTATAAGTTAAATATCTGAAAAAAGCAACAAACCGGTGAAAGCGATGATGGAAGGAAAAATCCCCGAAAACGTTCTGAAAAGGTCCGTTTTGAGGGAAGTTAAAAACAATAAAGAAAATGTAATTACCGGCGCGTCTTTCGGAGAAGACTGCGCCGTTTTAAATTTGTGCCAAAATGTCTCGGATACAAAAACTTTGCTTGGAAGCAGTGTGGCTTTGGGCGAGGGACTATTGGAGAGCAAAATAGCCGTAACAAAGGCCTGTAACAATCTTTATGCCGCTGGTTTCAAGGCGGAGCATATACTTCTTTCGGTTACCATTCCCGAATCCTTCGAAGAGGAAGATTTAAAGAATCTTATGAAAGAACTAAGGGCTGTTGCGGACAAAGAAGATGTCGCGATAGTTTCAGGTCACACGGCGGTCAGCCGTTCTCTAACAAACAAGTGCCTTATAAGTGTTACCGCACTTGGAAGAGGGACGGCTTTAAAAGATAAAAGAAAAGTTAAGCCGGGCGATACGATAATAGTCACCAAGTGGATCGGAATCGAGGGTGCTTATATACTTGCGAATGAATATAAAGAAATAATCGTTAAAAGATTCAGGGATGAATTCGAGAATAATCTTTTGGAGAAT
>DFEM01000001.1 GCA_002369155.1 Lachnospiraceae bacterium UBA3802
ACACCGATGTAATGTCTGTCAAAAATCAGCGCAAACAAAAGAAGCACGGCGTTGGTAATAACATAAAGAATTCCAAACTTTAGGGGAATGATTGCATCAAGTCCCGCCATAAAAGACTGGAAAGGATCCACGCCAAGCGCAGCAATCTTGAAAATACCCACACTTATTGCGCATATAATTACACCGCAAAGCGACATTAAAACTCTTTTAACAGTAATTTTGCTTTTCATGTTTCGTTCATATTAAACCTCCTGTGTTTGATTTTACATCTCTATATTAACGAAATATTTCTTTGACGCTTCTTATCATTTGGCTTCATCCCTATCATTTTTTGTCAAAATATTATTATAAGCATCATTTTCCAAATGCCTTTGCGATAAAACAATTAATGACATATATAGCTATATATGATACAATCGTTCCGTAAAAAACATATTTCGGAGGTTTTATGGCGGTTATATTATTCGGAACAACGACAAAGCACAAAATAATCGGAGTACGCGGAGATAAGGTTGAGTGTTTCCATTGTCACAGAAAATATGCACCAAGTCTTATTTTGGAAGCAGAATATTTCCACATTGATTACATTCCCTTACATCACTATCCGGACCGCGACGTATATAATACAGTCTGTCCCGTATGCGGTTTCAAAGATTTCATTGCCACTTACAAAGCTCGTGAAATCAGCAATTTGACGGTATCCAAAGAAATACAGGACCTTTCATACCTCGCAGTGCAAAAAGACAAAAATAAATACGACTTTGTTGTCATGGATAACCTCACGAAAGAACAGACACTGATTGCACCCAATGTCAAAATGAGTGAGATAAAAAGTTCTGTAAGAATCCGCGGAGGCAAGCCGAAAGAAATCATTAAAGTTGTTTAAAGATTGAATTTCTGATTTTACAAATATGTAAAAAAGCGTAGCAAAAACTGCTGCGCTTTTTCTTAATATTATTGAATGTAATTCTTTGCCTGACGGTCAAACATCTCTCTGTATCTTCCGTTTAACTGCATCAGTTCTTCGTGATTGCCCTCTTCTATAATCGAACCGTTTTCGAAAAGATAAATTCGATCGGCCATTCTTGTGGTCGAGAGTCGGTGCGAGATAAAGATAACCGTATCGTTCTTTGCATGATCGATAAGATTCTTATTTAATTTGTATTCCGATACGGGATCGAGTGCGCTGGAAGGCTCATCCAAAATTGAGATTGCCCTGTCCTCATCATTTAAAAAGACTCTGGAAATAGCAATCTTTTGACTTTCACCGCCCGAAAGATTAACGCCCTCTTCGCTGAATTCTCTGGTCAGTTCGGTATTGAGTCCGTTAGGAAGTTTTTCAAGTTTCTTTGAAAAATCCGCTTTATTTAAAGCCTCGATTACATTCTCTTTGTCTTTTTCATCGTATTGCCCAAGCAAAACGTTTTCGGCAAGTGTCGCTGCATAGATATTGTAATCCTGGAATACGGCACTTATCTTTTTTCTGTATGCATGAGTATTGTATTCTCTTATGTCGCATCCGTTGTATTTAATGCTTCCGTCAGTGACATCGTAAAGACGCATGAGAAGCTTGACAAATGTGGTTTTGCCGGCGCCGTTTTCTCCTACGATGGCTATCTTTTCGCCCTGCTTGATTTCAATGGAGATATTCTTAAGAGTATCTTTTTCGGTATTCGGATAACGGAAGCTTACATTTGAAAGCACGAGGTCACCCGGACCCTTTGGCGGAATCGCTCCGTCCGCAACTTCAATATCCGGCTTATATTCAAGGAGTTTTCTAAACTTCTCGGCATACTGTCCGACAATCTGAAAATCAACCAAACAGTAATTTATCTCGTTAAGGTTGCCTCTGACATAGTTGGCTGCATTGTTGGCGGATGCAACTTCACCGAGTGCTATCTTTCGAAGCACAAGTGCGAGGTATCCCAAATATGCAGGTACCGCAAAGAATGAAAGCACCGTGAATACGGTAATCCAGTTTAAAAGAGATATCCATGTAAGAAGCGGTGTGTATTTTTTTCCTGCAGCACTTGCCGCATCAAGAGCCTCATCAAACTGAAGTCTTAGCGGTTCTTTTACATTCGTAAGTTTACATTCCTTGGCGAACTCGGGCTGGTAAAAAACCCTCTTTGAATAATCCGCTTTTCGTAAATGTTTTTTATATTCCTGATACCATGTATACTCGATTTCCTCCATCTTGAATCTGGTCACGAGATTAACGATGAATCCGACGGTCGGGAATATCGCAAGTATCGGGTTGATGGTCATAATCAAAGATGCTGCCACAAGAAGTGCTATTGCACCGCCGAAAATCTTGCTCGATAAAACCACGGCGCCCTCTATCATATAGTCAGCATTGTTTGCCACGAAAACATATGTATCATAGTATTCGGGATTATCATAATAAATCAAATCCATCTGACTGTTCTTTTCAATCAAATCTCTTTGAATCTTTCCGTTTAACTTGATAAGCTTCGCTTTGGACCATTCTCCGAGAAGCTGGTTTATCCACTCGATGCAGACTACCAAAGCAAGCGATATAAGAAGGATAAATATGATATCCGTAAAAGATGCACTTCCCGTAAGTCCGTCGATAATCAGCTTTAAGATAAACGTGCCGTTAAGAGCCATCGCACTTTTTAAAATGACATTCATAATGAATATTTTTACGACAAGAGGACGATCGTATGCACCGGCGTACTTTATCATAAAAAACACGTTTTGAATTAATTTGCCTATTGAAATCTTGTCTTTCTTCTCACGCATAAAACGCCTGTGCTCCTTTCAACATTTCTTCCGGTAAGCTCTCCTGGTAGTTTTCTGCCTGAAGTGTAAACATCTCATGATAAAAACTTTGGTTGGCAATAAGTTCTTCATGTGTTCCGCTCTCTACAACTTCACCGTCTTTCATAAGATATATTTCATCCGCCATTCTCGCCGATGACAGTCTGTGCGAAATAAAAATAACACCGCGGCCTTCCGACAGCTTCATCATGTTGTTGTACATATTGTATTCAGCCAAAGGATCGAGAGCGCTTGAAGGCTCATCAAGAATGACCATATCAGGCTCTGCGGCAAAGACTCTCGCAATCGCAATCTTTTGCGCCTGTCCGCCGGAAGGAACAAATCCGCTCTCATCAAACTCACGGCTTACCACGGTATCAAGTCCGTTGATTAAACCCTTGTGATTAACGTCAAACTGCGCGTTAATCAAAGCCTTCTCGGCTTTCTTATAATCTTCCTCGCCTGCAGGGCGGCGCATAAGAACATTCTCAATAAGAGGCATTGCAAATACCTGCAGATCCTGAAATACCGTACCGAATCTTTCCCTGTACGAATCTTCATCCACTTCGGCTAAATCTATTCCGTTTACGAGTATCTTTCCGTCCGTAGGAGGGTAAAGTCCCATGATAAGCTTGATAAGCGTGGTCTTTCCTGCTCCGTTGTATCCGACTATCGCAAGTTTTTCACCCTTCTTCCATTTGAATGTCACATTTTTGATTGTCTCTTTTTTTGCACCGGGATAGATAAAAGAAACTTTGTTTAGTTCAATGCTTTCTATCTCTTCAATTTTTATTTTGCCGGTTTCTTTTTGAGTATTTTTCTTTAAAAACTCTTCGAGGTTTCTGAAAAGTTTGGATTCATTGCTTAAAAAGATTCTGTTTTCAACGGCTTGTTTTAACTGGTTGGTCGAAAACGACATTGCGGTAATCATCGCCACGTAACTTGATACATCCGATACGTTGCCGAGCTTTACCTTAAACACAACATAAAGATAAGCCACGATTCCCGCAAGAATCGAATAACTGCTCTTCATCAAAAATGAATAAAACGCGGATTTCTTTCTGTATTTAAGGGAGATTTTCTCCATGTTGTCAACCGCTTCCACCTGTTTGTCAAACATAATGGAATTGATGTCAAAGAGTCTGACTTCGGCGGCATATTTCTTTTCGTAATAAACTCGTTTTACGTAGTCGGCTACTCTCTTGTCTCTGGTGATTGCGCTCTCTCTGTCATAATTGCATTTGCCGTTTTGGTTGCCAAAATAAAGGCTGACAATCATGGGTACGATCATAAATACCAAAAAGACCGGATCCACGGTAACCACGATAACCAAAGAAGCAATCGTCGATACCACGTTACCGAAATAAACACCGGTTTTGATTGCAAGGTCTATCGCGGAATCCACGCATCTGTCCAATGCCCTTGTGTAACGGTCGTAAAAATCGGGCGATTCGAAATCCTTTAATTCAAGCGAATCCGACAAATCCATAACCTTGTGGAAAATATATCTGTATACTTCCGGTGTCTTGACCTTTCTGTAGGCCTCATACCATCCGCAGATAAAATGAACGCAGACATGAAGCGAACAGGCAACAATAAGAAATATAAAAAGCTTCTTATATGAAATATTTCTCTCTATGCAGTTGAAAATGAATTTGGTCAGGTATACGAAAAAGAACACGTAGAAAATCTGCTCTATCGAGTTTTTGAATATAGAAAAAACGAGAAGCAGTTTGTCAGCTTCCCATACCTGTTTGAGTGCGAATTTTAATTGTCCGAACGTGTAATTTTTTTTCATGTCTCATTTCCTTTAAGGCAATTGCCTTCGCTGATTCGTTTACGTGTCAAAGTCCCGTATTGACGGGAAAAAATGAATAATTTCGTCTATTCTACAACAATGGATTTATTAAAGTCAATATAAATATTTATATATAATGAGTTTTTTATAAAATATTTTAATGACTGCTCAAATATGGTAAAAATATCCGTGCAGGCATTAAACTGTAAAGGTTGTATTAAAGGGAAAAAGAATGGATTTTACAAAGCTTTTGTAATCATATAACTGCAAAGCATGCGTTCTCTCGGCAGATACCTATTTTGAAGAAGGCGATATAGACAATTCCAATCTGGTCTTATAAATTTATTTGTTTTTGGTTATTTTAATAATATCAAATTTTTTATATTCTTGTCCTATGATTTAGAAAGGACTCAAAACAATGACCAAAACACAAGTAAAATTCACAACTATCAGAATAACCGTTGCCGCTTTGTTTATGGCGATGAATATAGCAATGTCTTCATTCGGAATTCCCGTTCCCGGAGGACATCTTTACCTTTGCGATGTTGTAATCTGTACAGCGGCAATTTTACTTAACCCGCTTGAAGCCTTTATCGTGGGCGGTATCGGATCTTTCCTCGGAGACATGATTTTTTATCCGACTCCCATGTTTGTGTCTTTATTCACACACGGCATTCAGGCATTGGTTATTTCCCTCTTTTCCCACTATATATTAAAAAAGCACCCTAAATTATCAGCCGGCATCGGTGTATCAATCGGCGTAATAATTATGGTTGCAGGTTATACATTCGGAAAAGCATTCATATATTCAACACCCGAATATGCAATCATGAAACTCCCTTACGAATTTGCACAGGGCATCCTGGGTGCGGTATTCGGAATGCTTCTTGTATACAGATGCGGATTAAAGAAACTCTTTAACAGAATAATCGTTAACAGAGAAGAAACAATCCACGAAATAAAACATGATTAAACTTATTCGCTCATTATAAAAGCCCTTCGGTATGTGATTAAACCGAAGGGCTTTTTCGTTTGGATAATAAATTAAAGTTTTAATCCGGGATCATATTCGGCTTTGCCGAATGCAAGAATAGGAAGCGTTATTACATAAAAGAAAATCTGCAGAATCGCAAATCCCGTTCCTTTATTAAATGTTTTGGCAATACCGTACATTGAAGCACACAAAGATACTATATTCAAAAACGGAATAAACATGAATACAAACCACATGATGTTATTGTTAAAAGCAATATCGCATACTACCCAAAAGTTATAGCCGGGTATTAAGCTTGCCCATCCGGGTTGTCCCGCTTTTACAAACAATTTCCACATTGCAATTAAAAGCAATATACTTAATGCAATCATAACAACACTGTAAACTATTAAAAATATAAAATATAAAATACTTCCGCCTGCTATAAGCATTGATGCTAAAGCTTCATCATTTGACATTTGATTTCCTCCTGATTAATTAAAAATTTCCTTTTTCGTTAAGGTTGATTCGAATTACTTTCATCCGTTCCGGAGTTTCCTCCGTTATCAGTTCCCGAGTTTCCTCCGTTGTCTGTTCCCGAGTTTCCTCCGTTGTCTGTTCCCGAGTTTCCTCCGTTATCAGTTCCCGAGTTTCCTCCGTTGTC
>DFEM01000020.1 GCA_002369155.1 Lachnospiraceae bacterium UBA3802
AGAAAAAAGATTTAAAAAAGATATTGATTAAAACATTAAAAAACATCGGCGCACTGCTTGCTTCGGGAATCGGTTATTTTGTCGTATATAAAGTCGTATGCCTACTTCATCACGTAAACGTGACTTCTTCATATCACGGGCTGACTCAGGTTGCAAATTTTGAAAATACAACTCTTTTCTCAGTCTTAATCGATACCTACAAATTATTCTTCCGTTTTCTTTTCTCACCGGAAACATTTGTATCCACAATCCTTATGGGAATCAGAATAAGCAATGTCTGGAAGATTCTTTTAAATGCGGGACTTGTTTGCAGCCTTATAACAATTGCCGCAGGGTTTATCATTTTAAACATAAAAAATAAAATTCCTTTTTATCAAATACTCTTGGAAATTGCAGGCATCATCCTCTTTCCATTTGCCGCAAATTTTGTCTGCTTCATGTCAAAAGGAATCGAGCATGAATTGATGATTTATTCATTTGTATTTGTATATGTTTTTGCTCTTTTCATACTTGATAAAATATCCAAAGATTCCAAGAAAAAAGCATACAGATATATACTGCTTATTCCGTTTTTGATTTTCATCTGGAACGGATTCGTCTATGCCAATCAGGTGTATTTTAAAATTGATATGGAGGACCGTGCAGCAGTATCGATTGCAACAAGAATTATTGATGATATCGAAGATGTCGAAGGGTATGAACCCGGTGTCACTCCGGTTCGATTCGCAGGAGCGCTTGACCGTTCCGATTACATGGAGCCCGTCATCTATTTAAAAGATGTTACCGTAAACGGAAATTACAATACTCCTTTCACTTACGAAAGGTCTCTTCCGTTCTACTTAAAACATTATCTTGATGTAAAAATAAACGTATATGATGCACCTGTTTCTTCGGATGTTTTAGCAAATATGCCAAGCTACCCGAATGAGGGTTCAATACAATTCGTTGATGACATCCTTGTAATAAAAATATCCGAATAACAGAATGTAAATATTCACGTCAGTAAGAAAGGTCTTGTAATGAAAAAAGCAACGGCATTAATCTTTTCTTTTTTATCCGTGTGGGCTTTAATGCTCTCTTTCGGATTATCAGCAAGAAATCCTTTGACGATTGCCGCCTTTGCGGGAATCGCTTTTCTCATTTATAAAAACTTTGATTTAAGCGAACCCAAAGGAATTGTTTTTATCCATCTCACCGCCGTTTTGCTTGCATTTTTTACATTCATCGTAAAGATTGAAGCTGCGCTCTCTTTATACGAAAACAAAGCTTTTAAACTGCTTTGCATCATGATCATGGCCGGCGGGCTTTATCTTCTTTTCTTCCACGTACTTAAACTTCTCGCATGCATCATAAAACCCACAGATAAAATCTTTTATGAAAAAGAAACCATCAAGCCGAAGAGCCTTTGGGGCATCTCTTTTGCCATTTGTTTTATCGCATATCTTCCATGGTATCTTTACAGTTTTCCCGGTATCTTTTCACCCGACTCGATAGCGCAGTTCGGTCAGGTAATCGGAGTCAATCCTTTGTCCAACCACCATCCGATTTGCAATACTTTCGTTATGTGGATCTGCTACAAAATCGCAGGTCTTTTCACGAGCAATGTCAGCGACCGTGCTGGGCTTTATACCTTCGTGCAGATGGCATTTCTTGCTTTCGGTGTATCTTACGTAATTTATACGCTTTACAAAATACTTAAATTAAAACCCGTTTACTGTTTTATCATTCTTGCGGTTTATGCGCTCACACCCTACAACGCAGTTCTTTCCATCCTTGTCGGAAAAGATGCAATGTTTGGCGCAATAATGATGCTTTTTGTCAGCGAAGTTCTTCGTTTTGTATATACATGCAATGATGAAAAAAAGAAAATCACAAAAGTATTTGACTGTATTAGATTCATTCTTTTTGGAATCGGCATGTGTCTTTTCAGAACAAACGGATTTTATGCATTTATACTGTTTGCGATTTGCTTTGTATTAATCTTTATAAAAGATTGGAAAAAAGTGCTTATTCGCGTCGGAGTAATTCTTGCCGTAACGCTTTTGATTAAAGGGCCCGTAATGAATGCTCTTGATATTAAGCAGCCCGATATTGCAGAGTCTTTGCATGTACCCGAGCAGCAGATTTCAAGAATCATTGTCAATGACAGAGATTTGACCGATTACGAGAGAACCATGCTTGAAAACGTTGCCGACTTAAGCTATGTAAAACCTTTCTATGTACCTTCTTTTGCCGACAATATTAAAGAGCTTATTCGTGCCGGTCACCAGGAAGTCATCACGGAAAACAAACTCGAATTTGCAAAGCTTTATGTAACACTCGGACTTAAATATCCCGCAGATTATCTTTTCGCATGGAAGGATCTCGCAGAATATATCATTTACCCCGAAGGCAATTATGATGTGGCAATTATCGAGGGTGTGTACAATAACGAAATCGGTGTATCTCATAACGGAATAATCGGCGGAAAGGTATTGCTTAAATTAAGAGAACTTGCCGTTAAAGTTCCAAACTATATTCCCGTATATGGATTTCTTTTTTCCATGGGTGCATTCACCTGGCTTTTTATCATATCCTTTATGCTTATTCTTACAAATAAAAAAGACAGGAAACGAATCGTGGTACTTATCCCCGCGATTGCACTTATCCTGTCGCTTTTGCTTGCAATTCCGTCAGCAGGCGAATTCAGATATGCAACATCCTATATCCTGCTTGCACCGTTTGTTTTATGTATTTTTAAAAACATAAATGTTTCTTCGAATGAAGAAAAACAATAAGCATCATTCCTCCGAAAGCACTACAAAATTTTTGTTAAAATATCTTGCATATGCTTCATTTATCCAATTGGTTTTATCGTCGGTTACATCTATAAAGAAGAGAAGATATGGTTTTCTTGAATAGGGATGAAATACGACATCTTTGATGTTTTCATCGTTTAATATTGCCAGTCTCTCCTGCCATTCTTCATTGTAAATCTTTGCCTCATTTTCTCTTAATGAATAAACAGCCGAAACGGAGGTTGATGTTTTTCCGTAAGTTTTATAAATTGTGAAAAGAACTCCTGTAACTGCAAACGCGGCTAATGCCACTCTGATAATTCCAACGATTGTTTTGTTCTTTTTCGCTGTCTCTTTTTCATTACTTTTTATCTTTTTTAATACTATCCCTTTTATAAACCCAATCCAGTACCAAACATTGATTGTTATCAGAAGATACATGGTAAATCTGTATATGTTCTGCACGCGATACATTCCGATTATTTTTAATGCATAAAGATTTGGTGTAAACATCGTTGCAAAAAGAAGATAGGAAATAATCGTAACGAGAAACGGAAATCTGTATTTTACGCCACGCTCTTCTTTGTTAAAAACAAATACCGGTATCAGACAAACATTTGTCAGAATAACAGGCAGGTTGGTCCATGTTTTTATATATTTTACGGATTCGACAAATGACATTAATACAGCATGAATTGCACTGTCTCCTTCTCCTGCCGCAGACTGTCTTACTCCTGCGCCCGGGCTTAGGACATTAAATGCAAAGCATGCCAAATAGAACGCAAAAAGAATCACCAAAAAGATGCTGTTTTTCTTTTTGTTTACGAAAGAGAGAATAATCAATATCGGAATAAGGCACAATGTGGGAAGTCCCGAAATATAGCCGGATCCGGCGATGACAAATGCAAATATCAAAAAAATGATTTTTTCAAAAACGTTTATTTTTTTGTCTTCGTCTCTGAAAACGCAGTAAACAAGCAACGCGGAAAAAAGAACCATAAAGGCAAAAGGTAATGTGTAATTCATTACGCTTGCCATCCAAAAGAACGCTTCCATTCCGGAAATCGGAAGAAGAATCTGCAGCATTATTACAGGAAGAATATAAATAAAAGATTTTACAATCGAAACTTTATAAAGCTTATGGAATATGATATATGCTCCCGAAAGTTCCGATATAATCAACGAAAAAATACCGACCCACGTACAGATAAAATACGTCTTCTCTGCAAAGAACGAAAGAAAAACAAAATACAGCCAGTCAGCAAAATACAATCCCTGCCAGCTCTTCCAAGTCTCAAGAGAATATCCGGCACATAGATACAAAGTTTTAATTACGGAGTGGGATTCTTTCCAATAAGGTCCGACATGGTAAAGATAACTGAAATCATCGGTAGTCGGAAAAGAATATTTGGCTATAATCAAAAGCGGCACGATTAAAATAATCAGTGTCGCCAATAAACCAATCAGTATTAATATGTCATAAAGATTGCTCTTTTTTTTCATCAATACGAGGCCTTCCAATCATTAAAGGTAAAAGCGTTATAAAGAAAAGCGAGAAAAGCATCTTGCCCGGGAATGCGATATTCTCTGTCAGGCTGATTAAGAATACTCCAAAATGTACACAGTTTACAAAGACGAAATACCATGGTGTTTTGTCTTTTTTTATTATTGTATGCACAAACGAGAATATCAGGGAATAAAGTGATATCCCTGCAAACAAAATTCCCGCAAATATACCAAAGCAATATGTAACCTGCAAATACGAATTATGCGCATGAGGAACTCTGTACCAGCGTAAAATATATGCCGAGGGATATTCTTCTTCACAGCCAAGTATACGTATGTTTCTGAAATAATAACCCCAAATGTATTTTCTGATTCCAAGAATCTTTTCAAGGCCTTTATACTCTTCGTATGTATAGGCAGGATGCGATTCATCCGTTCCCGGTATTACGCCGTCAGGATAACTTATTACCGTTCCGTTTACTATAACTGGTTCCGCTGAAGCATTTTCCTCAACTGTTTCAGAATCTGAAACCGTATCATTTGTGGCAACTTCCAAAATTGGTGCGCCGACAGGAGCCGATTTATTCTCTTCCATCAGGTTTTCTTCAATAATCATCGCACCCTTGGTATCAATTTGATTTACATTAAATCTTTTAAAAAAGTAATCTGAAAATTCCTTGAGTTCTGTATATTTTTCCGAGTTCCAGGGATCGAAAGAATGCACAAAATCTTCACTGTATTCAGTAATCCAAATCGGGTGGTGACGAAGTGCCGGAATATATCTTACACATGCAAATACAAGCGGGAAACTGAGCGCAAATACACAAAGCATGCAGATTCCTTTTAAAAGAAATCCTTTAAGAAATTTTTTTCTTAATACCATTAGTTCTCCCAAAAGAAGGAAGATGATTGTAGTCAGAACAAATGCCACGAGCGAGCTTCTGCTTATGGTTAAAAGAACAAACGACCACATTGCACAGGCAAAAAGAAAATGAATGACTCTCAATGCTTTGGGGTTTTCATTTTTCTGAAGATACAGATATTTGCCAAGCCATCCCAAATATACGCAATAATAAAACATGCCGTTAACATTGGAATTGGTGAAAGCGCCGACATATCTTAACTGGTCGTAAGGTCTGTGTAAAAATGCGAAAGACTGAATTACAAAGAACGCGATTATTAATGAATCACATACGGAAACGAACAAACATTCATTGTCTTTTTCATCACTCGGAGCAAGGAAAAATCCGTAGAAAAAGATTCCGTAAAAAAGCGGCCAGACTGCTTTGTTAATTGAAATGGTACTCCAAATGAAGAAACCGATTGCTATTGAAAAAAGATAGTTCCTTTTTTCAAGCAACGGCCTCATCTCTTTTTTTATGTAAAGAGTGATTATTCTGATTAAAATCAATCCGTAAAAAACGCCTTCGATTACCCATGCGGCAAAAGCCATTCTGTGAAGTGCCGAATAATAATATTTGTAAATTATCACCGATGCAACAGGAATTGATATAACAAGCCAGACAAGATACGGAATTTTTAAAAAATTCTTTATTCCGAACCTTGCAACCACTATGGGAAAAAGACAGAATCCAAGACAGCTGACCGCAAGATTCCACCAGTCTCCGCCGCCTGCTGCCCTTGTAAAAGCAACAGCGCATAGAAGAACCATACTCAATGTATAAACTATTCTTTTGTAATCAACAGAAAGTTTCTTCTCGTTCATTTTCTTGTTCAATGTCCCGTGAATCGTAATTAATAAACTGTTTCAAATTTCTATCTTTAAATCCTGATTGTCTCGACTTCGAATTTTTTATTAACGAAGTTTATAAAAGCTTACTTCGTTGTCCCTGTAAATCAATTCCTTGCCTTTGGAATCGAGTATTTTATCTATATCGCCGTCAGTTAAAGTAACAATATATTTCGAATTAAGGTTGTCAATATTCTGAATTACATATCCCTGCTCGCAGCAGCTGATACCGAAGCCTTCCGGAATTGAATAAAGTCTCTGCCATTTTAATGCTTTCTTTGCGTTGCTGTTGTATTGATAATCCGAAAGCGTCCAGATAATATCATTGTCAAAATTCGGTCCGTTGTCAGCCAGAGTCATATTAGCGTCAAACTTTTCTTCCCAGACAGTCTGGCGTGCCCATGTCTCTTCACTCCAAAAAGGCACCTGATAATCATAAGCCGATGTTCCTTTTATCATAAAGAAGAATATACAGACTGCTGCGAAGACAATGTTTTTAACAAATGCTTTATTGTTAAGAACTGCCATTATAAATACTCCGCCCGCTATAAATGTAAGCAGGTGTTTGCTGCCCTCTTCCAGCTTATACATTAAAAGAAGTGCCATCAGCATTCCGAACATTACAACAAAATAGTTAATCTCGATAATGATTCTATTAAACGCACCTTCGCTCTTTAACTTTTCTTTCTTTTCATTTTTTGCGGTTTTAATTCTTACAATATCGATTACACTTCTTGCTGCAAAGATGCCCATTACAACAAGATATGTCACAAAGAATGCGCCGGGAGCAAATCCGCTTCGAACACCCTCGATGGAATATTTAATAAATTCCCTGCCCATGTAATAAAGCCTTGCAAAGAAATTATGAAATCCTGTTCCAAATCCTTTTGTCGCAAAATCCGTAAGCCAGTCCATTGAAAAAAGCGGAGTAAAATACGCTGCGCCAAGGAACTTCTTAATGCAGGCGTAAGAAACTAAAGTTGCGATAAAAGCAATACCTGCAGAGATTATCCATCCTGCTTTTTTCTTCCTTACACAAATAATCAAAGGAAGGATCATAAAGAGCAGAAGGTAAGGTCTCATAAGAGTCATTACCGCCGACATTACAAGCATCAAAATAAGCTTCGCATTCGTCTCTTTAAAAAGATATGAGTATGTTAATGCACTTAAAATAATTACCATGCAAAAACATATAATCTCCGGCATTCCGGAAAGCATGTATCTTTCAAATAAAACAAACGATCCCATTCCCATTCCGAGTGAAATCATCTGCTTCCATGTGGATTTTGTAATAAGAACAAATGCCGCGCTCGTTGCACAAAGAAGGAAAATATTACAAAGAATCGGCGATAAAAGTCCCCATCCGAAAATTGTTCCCCAGATTACCCAGGGGAATACCAATACAGGACTCCAGGCTGCAAAACTCAAGACTTCGGCATGGCTTTCATTAAATCCGAAATAACCTTTGGGAAATCCGCCGTGAACCATTCCTTCAACCTGCTTAAAGTAGAATAATTCATCATTCCACTCGCCGTTAGGAAGATATACATTAAAGATGGTTTTTCCCTGAATTCCGCAATAAATCGCGCATAACAAAAGAGGGAAAATAAATGCCGTAATTCCCTTTATCAGATAAACATATCTTTTATTATCTTTTAAATATTTAAAGAGTTTTTTCATAACAATTTAATAATACGAATTGCCCGCATACACGTTTGCAAAATATCCGATACCGCTTACAAGGTGTACAAGAAACGCCATTGTTTCAAGCAGGCCGAATATTTTTCTGTTTCTTTTTTTATTTTTTAAATCTTCTATCGTTACAACTATGCTCTCAAAGAAAACAAAGAAGATTCCGTACATGTATGACCATGAAAAATTAAAGTCAACTGCACGTCTTCCCTTTTCGTAACAAAAGAATGCCATGATAAAACTGATGACATAAAAGAGCCAGGCAAAGCGAAATCTGTAATCGGTTTTAATTCTTTTAATGTTAAGCAAAAGCACAAACAAAGGAAATGCAATTGCAAATACAATCGATGTGACAATGTTATCGGTATATTGAAGCCATATTCCTCCAAGTGTAAATCCTACGCCGCCTTCGCCGCCGCCCGTTGCCTGAAATACACCTTTGAACTGATATAAAAGATCGATGATTGTGGGTACAAACAAAAGGCCTAAAAAGATTGACTGTTTTACGGTCTTGCATTTTGCTTTTGCAAAACGAACAAGTATTACAACAACCGCTGCAGCACCCAGCACCAAAGTAAAGCTCGGCTTGGTCATCGTGGATAAAAGGAACATTAATGAGAAAATGATATAATCCCAAAGTTTTCCCTTGTAATTGTTTTCATAAACTTTCAAAAGATTAAGGAATAAAACAAACGATGCTATCGCAAAGGGTCTGGCCGCAAGGAATGTGGCATTCTGATAGGGATTGGGGGTAAATACGCCGACGTATCTGAACTTTGTGCCCATATAAATTCCAAAAGGAGGAATTACCATTGAGACAAAGAAAAGTGCAAGCGTAAACTCACTTGTTAAAATCCCGATCCAAAGATTTTTGTTTATTATTTTTCCGTTGTTAAGGAGTTTATCAAAAGAAATTTTAGTAATAATAATCGCAAGCGTATTTAAAAGGCATGCCGCAATGGCAACACTGTTTTCGGGAGAAAAAAAGATATTAAAGAATGCAGAGAGTTTAAAATAAATCGGATAGGGGAAGTTGTAACCCGAAAACAACCCTTGCATCTCCTGCATATATGCATACATGTCGGAGTGGAATCTGTCGATGGCAAAATTGCTCTCATGATAAATAACTCCGTGAATCGCCTGGTTTTTGAACAATATAAAAGTAATGACCGCAGCTGCTGCCGTCATTACAATAAAGAAAGCATAATCTATTATAAAGTTTTTCTTAGAATCTTTATTGTTCATTTTAAAATTGAATTGGACAGCGAACGCATCTTTATAAGGTCTTCCGCTTCGCTTCTTTGTTTTCTGAATTTCTTCGGATTTTCGGCTTTGAATTCTTCCAGTTCTTTATGGATTGCTTCATAAAGATCCGGACGTTTCTCACTTGTTTTCTCTAAGGATTTTTCCGTTCTCCATTTTTCTATTTCCTTATGATTGCCGCTTAACAATACATCGGGAACTTTTTTATCATGCCAGATCTCAGGTCTTGTATATTGTGGATATTCAAGGAGTCCGTCGGAAAAGCTCTCATCTTCTGCAGAATCTTCCGACCCGAGAACTCCGGGAATTAATCTTGATATGCAGTCAATCATTACCATTGCGGGAAGTTCGCCGCCTGTGAGCACAAAATCTCCGAGAGATACTTCATCGGTTACTATCTCTTCGATTACTCTCTCATCAATGCCTTCGTAATGTCCGCAAAGGAAAATCAAATCTTTTTCTTTTGACAATTCCTCAGCCATTTTCTGATTGAATCTTTTTCCCTGAGGAGTCATGTAAAGAACACGAACGTTAAGTTTTTTGGCTCTTGATTTTCTGCTCTTTTTAATTGCCCCGCATAAATCCTCGTAAGCATCAAAAACAGGCTGGGCCTGCATTAACATTCCGGCCCCGCCGCCATACGGATAATCATCAACCTTTTTATGCTTATCAGTCGAATAATCCCTTATATTTATTGCATTAATCGATATGCATCCCGATTCGCTTGCTCTTTTTAAAATGCTTGTATTCAAGCCTTCTTCAACCATCTCGGGAAACAATGTCAATATATGAAAATTCATGATTCACCTCGGTCATGAACTTTTATTTATATAAGTCCCGGCATAATATGCACGGTCATAACCTCTTCATCAAGGTCAATGTCCAAAATGCATTCCTCTATCGCAGGAAGCAGCACTTCGCTTCCGTCGGGTCTGGTTACGGTATAAACATCGTTGGCTTTAGTAAATAAAACATCCGTTAATTCACCGAATTCCTCACCCTCATCTGAAACAACCTTAAGGCCCAAAAGATCTGCCACAAAAAACTCGTCTTCATCAAGTTCTACGGCATGTTCTCTGTCAACGTAAAGATTCTTTCCCTTATAGGGTTCAATCTCGTTTATATCCTTAAATTCTTTGAATTTAACAATAACATATTGCTTGAAATATTTCACCCCTGCAATATGCAATGGCATGAGTTCTTTCCCGGTATCAAGAAATACCTCATCAAGATCGTCATATCTTGTGGGATCGTCCGTTGTCGGAAATACCTTAACTTCGCCTTTTATTCCGTGTGTTGATGTAATTGCGCCAACCTGTAAATATTTGTCAGTATCTATAACCAATTTAGTCTCCTTAATCCTCTTTTTTAGGTGTGCGTTTCTTAAATATTTTGCTTCTGAAAAGAATGATATTGAGCACTGCAAAGTATGCTGCAATAATTCCCATCATTATGTATGTAGACATATCGCTTCTCGGGCAAATTGCAGCCACGATCATCATCGGGAAGCCGAGAAGAATCGCAGGAAAGTTCTGGTATACGATATTTTCCGATGCAGGTGTCTCAAATGCGGGGTCTATTTCACGAAGAAGAATAACACCCGTGGATGCCGTACCGGTTAACATTCCGTACATTACCATGAACTGCTCGTGTTCGTAATTCTTAAAGAGTTTGAATGATACAAATTTGATGTACACAAATGTTACGAATACACCCACAACCGCAAGGATTAAAAGTACTCCCCAGTAGTCTTTGATAAGATCCAATCTGATGGCACCGATTCCTGCCACAATCATTATATCAAATGCAAATCCGGCGATTCTGTTTAAAAGGAAATTATTGACGTAATC